>DATNCZ010000314.1:0-3461 GCA_035553335.1 Gemmatimonadaceae bacterium | reverse complement strand
ATGCAGTACCTGGCCGATCTGCCGGTGACGTTGTCCGTGATCGGCGACGGACCGGATCGGGCTGCGCTCACAGAGCAAGCCAACCACCTCGGTGTCGCGGCCAGCGTGCGGTTTCACGGCCGAGTCGTCGATGCCGCGACGTTGCTTCCGGCTTTCGACCTGGTCGCGTTGAGCTCGCGTACGGAAGGCACGCCGATGGTGGTCCTCGAGGCGATGTCGGCAGGCGTGCCGATCGTTGCGCCACGCGTTGGCGGGATTCCCGACATGCTGTCCATGAACGAAGCCTCTCTCGTCGACGCCGAGGACCCCAGGGCGCTCGCAGATGCGATCCGGGCGACGCTCGCTGACCGGGAGGCCGCTGCCGCTCGCGCCGCGCGCGCGCATGAAAGACTCGTTACCGAATTCGACGTTCAATCGTGGCTTACTCGCTACGAAGCGCTGTACCGCTCGATTCAGCCGCAACGCTCACCACAGCGAGCATGAACGCCGTTCTGCCCACTCTCATAATACTTCCCCTAGGCATCGGCCTCTACGCGTATGTGGTGTATCCGCTGCTCCTGAGGCTGGTCGCCGCCATGCGTGGTACGCCGGAGCAGCCCGCTGCTGAATTCTCGTGGCCGTCCATCACGATCACCGTGCCGTGCTACAACGAGGAGCGCAGCATCCGTCAGACTCTGGAAGCGCTCCTGGCGGTCGATTATCCCGCGGATCGGCGTCAGATCCTCGTCATCTCCGACGCGTCGTCGGACGGCACTGACGATATCGTGCGCCAGTTCTCGGACCGTGGAGTCGAGCTTCTGCGGCTGAACGAGCGGCGCGGCAAGAGCGCGGCAGAGAATGCCGCCGGACCGGTGGCTCGCGGCGAGATAATCGTGAATACCGATGCGACCATTCGCATTCTCCCCACCGCGCTCAAGGCGCTGGTGCGGGCATTCGCCGATCCGCATGTCGGCGTCGCATCCGGACGCGACGTGAGTGTCGCATCCATCGACGATACGGCGAGCGTCAACGCAGTCAGCGGCGAGTCCGGATACGTCGGCTACGAAATGAACATCCGCGCCCTCGAGACGCGGGTGAAATCCATCGTCGGAGCCAGCGGCTGCTTTTATGGAATCCGCGCGTCGCTCTACGATAGCGCGTTCCCCGAATCGCTGAGTCGCGACTTCGCATCCGCGCTGATGGCCGAGGAACACGGCTACCGGGCGGTGTCGGTCAACGACGCGGTCTGTCTCGTACCTCAGACCAAGTCGCTGCAATCAGAGTTCCGGCGCAAGATCAGGACGATGGCGCGCGGGCTCCAGACGCTCTGGTTCAAGCGGCATCTCCTGAATCCGTTCACGCACGGCTCGTTTGCGTGGATGCTGTTCAGCCACAAGCTCTGCCGCTGGCTGGTGTATCCGGCATTGCCGATAGCAGCCGTCGCGTTGGTAATTGCGAGCGTGTATTCGCGCGCCTGGACGATCGTGCTCGTGCTGTCGATCGCCGGCGCGATTGTCGGGATTGCGGGCATGCGCTGGCCCAAAGCCGGGGTCGCCCCGCGCGTCATCAGGATCGCAGGTTTCGCGCTGGCTTCCAATCTGGCTGGAATGCTGGCCTGGGCTCAGGTTGCACGCAACCGGCGTCTGGCGGTATGGGAACCCACACGTCGATGAACGGATTGGCCGAGCAGAACACGTTCGCGCCGGCTCGCTCGCAGACGCACATTCCGGCTGCGACTCGCACCCATCTGCCCGAACGCAACCTCGACGTTCTGCGAGCAATCGCCGTGCTCTGCGTCGTAACGGATCATGTCATGTGGGCGTGCGGCGTGAAACCCGTCATCCTCTCCGACTGGGAGCTTGGCCGGATAGGCGTACTGCTGTTCTTCGTTCACACCTCGCTGGTCCTGATGAGCTCGATGGAGCGAGGCGGCATGGGTACTCACTGGATACGCGACTTCTACGTCCGTCGCGCATTTCGTATCTACCCTCTCGCCATGGCCGCCGTCATCATCACCGTGGCCTTCCACATTCCTACGATCGTTCCGGCCAAGTTCATCCCGCCCGTTCCACGCACGATCGTGAGCAATCTGCTCCTGGTTCAGAACGTTTCCGGTGATACCAACGTCGTGGGGATGCTCTGGAGCCTTCCCATCGAAATGCAGATGTATCTGGTTCTGCCCGTGCTGTACCTGATCGCGCGACGCTCGGTATCCGGCGTCCTGATCGCCTTCGGGGTTGCGGTCATCGCGGGACTGACGGTGCAGTACGTTCCTGCGCCCGGCCTCTGGCGCCTGTCGCTGGCTGTCTTCGGCCCGTGCTTCGTCAGCGGGGTGATTGCCTTTGGGATCCTTCGCAGGAACTCGAGCCGGCGACTGCCGGCAATGCTGTGGATTCCGGTGTTGTTGTCCGTGGTACCGCTGTTCGTTCTGCTGAATCCGTCACCCGCACGCCCGGCGCCCGGATGGCTGTGCTGCCTCGCCGTCGGAATCGCCATCCCGTTCGTACGCGAGCTCCCGGCATCGCTCCTCACGCGCGTCGCCAAACGGATCTGCACTTACAGCTACGGGATCTATCTCCTGCTCACGCCGGCGATATGGATCGGCTTCGTCGTATTCGGCAGGGAGCCGCGGGCAATCCAGTGGGTGATCCTCGCAAGTGCGCTGGTGTTGCTGCCGTGGGCCGCCTACAAACTGATCGAGCACCCGGCGATCGCCATGGGTCGCGACCTCGTGCGCTCGAGGCAATCTCTAGCTACGACCGCTCCAGCGCCCTGATTCAGCCCGCTGCTGTCAGCAGGATCCGCGCTTGAACAGCATCACCGGCAGCGTCCGCGCCATGATCTTGAGATCCTCCAGCACCGACTGGCGCTCCAGATACTCCAGATCGAACTCCACCTTCGCGCGCACGTCGTCGATCGAGGAATCGTAGGCCCGATTGATCTGGGCCCAGCCTGTAATGCCCGGCCGAGCCTGCTGCCTCAACGGATACGATACGATATTCTGCCGCAGCTCGGCGAAGATGCTCGGCCGCTCGGGGCGCGGACCGACGATGTTCATGTCGCCGCGCACGACGTTGATCAGCTGCGGAAGCTCATCGAGACGCGTCTTCCGAAGGAACCTTCCCACCGGAGTGACGCGTGGATCCTCGCGCGTCGCCCATACCGCACCGGTCACCTGCTCGGCATCCACCCGCATCGAGCGGAACTTGATGATGCGGAACGCTCTACCTCCGACATCGTTCCGCCGGCGGTCGAAGACGGCAGTCGCCGCGCGGCGCCGGCGATCCATGCCGACGCGCGTCTGCACGTAGAATACGGGGCCGGCCGACGTGAGCTTGATCGCAAGCGCCACGAGCGCCATCACTGGCGCAAGCATTACCAGGGACGCCAGCGCAATCGTCACGTTCAATGCGCGATTGACCCACTCGGAGCGCTCGTTTGGTATGACGTGCAGGTGGGTTGCTGGTTGAGTGTCAACCGCC
>DATNCZ010000313.1:0-4895 GCA_035553335.1 Gemmatimonadaceae bacterium | reverse complement strand
CGGAACAGGCTGTCGGCGATCCGGACACCGATGCGCGCGCGGACATCTACGCGCTCGGCTGCATGGCGTACGAGCTTCTCGCAGGTCATCCGCCATTTCACGATCGCACGCCGCAACGCGTGCTTGCAGCGCAGATCAGCGAGACGCCGAAACCCATCGCGTCACTCAGGCCAGATGCACCAGCGGCACTGTGCGATCTCGTGATGCGCTGCCTCGCGAAGGATGCCGACGACAGACCGCAGAGCGCGGCTGAAGTAATACTCGCGCTGAACGTAGTTACGAGCGGCTGGGGAGTGCCATCGCTTCCACCGGTGCTGTTGCAAGGGCCCGGTGCGTTCCGGCGTGCGCTCATTGCATACGCGGTCGCCGTGATCATAGTGACGGTCGTGGTGCGAGCCGCAATGATCACGATCGGTCTCCCCGACTGGGTCATGCCAGGCGCGCTTGCCGTGATGGCGCTCGGGCTGCCGGTGATCCTGTTCACGGGATACGTGCAGCGCGTGACGCGTCGCGCGCTCACGACCACGCCCGCGGTCACGCCTGGCGGAGGGCAGGAAGCGCACGGAACCATGGCGACTATCGCACTGCGCGCGAGCCCACACGTTTCATGGCAGCGTACGACACGCGGCGGTGTGTACGCGCTCGGGGCCTTCGCCGCGCTCGTCGTCGCGTTCATGGTGATGCGCGCGTTCGGAATCGGACCGGTCGGATCGCTCCTCGCCGAGGGCCGACTCACTCAACGCGATCCCGTTCTCATTGCGGAGTTCGCGACGAGCCACACCGATTCGAGCGTGGGACACGTCGTCGCCGAGGGCGTACGCCAGAATCTGAGTCAGTCGAATTCGATAACTCTCTTCAGTCAGGCGAGTGTTGCGTCCGCGCTGGCGCGCATGCAGCTGCCACCGACCACACCGCTCACACCCACGCTCGCGCGCCAGCTTGCAACACGTGAAGGTATCAAGGCGTTCGTCACTGGCGACGTCACGGGACTCGGCAACGGATTCGTCATAGCGCTGCGGCTCGTTTCCGCGGATTCCGGTGATGTGCTCGCGTCGTATCAGACAACTGTCGATGGTCCGTCTCAGTTGGTCAGCGGCGTGGATGAAGTGACGCGCAAGCTGCGTGGAAAGATCGGAGAGTCACTCAAGAGCGTGCAGAACAGCCCGCCGCTCGCTCAGGTGACTACCGCCTCGTATGACGCCCTCAAGGCGTACACCGAGGGTGCACGTGTATTCGATGATCAACAGGATTATCAGAAGGCGATTGCTCTCCTGCATCAGGCCGTGACCATCGATACAGGCTTCGCGATGGCGTGGCGCAAACTCGCCATGGCCTATCAGAACGGAGGATACCCCCCTTCGGCGACGTCAGCTGCGATCCTGAAGGCGTTCCAGTTGCGATCGCGCCTGACGGATCAGGAACGGTACATGGCTGAAGGCACGTACTATGGGTCCGGCGCAGGAATGGACAGGCCGAAGAGCATTGCCGCCTACCAGGCGTTGCTTGCGACCGGTAATGATTCGTCGTACGCGTTGAACAATCTCGGTGTGACCTACAATGGCCTCCGCAAGTTTGCGCAGGCAGAGCAGATGTTTCGCCTGGCCGTGCACCAGCCGGGGGGAAATTCGCTCGCATTGACGAACCTCGCGTTCGCGCTGGCCGTGGAGGGAAAGAATGCCGCCGCGGATTCCGCGTTGGCCAGCGCGCTGCAGAGAAGCCCATCGGGGCCCGGAGTGCTGTCGGCGATGGTAATAACGAAGTACGCCGAGGGTAACGCCATGGCCGCAGAGCGACTTGCCGACAGCGTGGACCGTGTTACGGCGAGTCCGGAGATGCGGCAAGTCATGCGGAATAGCCGGGGCGTATTTGCAATCATTCACGGCAGGCTCGCCGAGGGACAGCGACTGTACGACGAGTCCACTGCGATGCAGCACGAGGCCGGTCTCTCCACCAACCCGCCGCTCACGGACTCGATCTCGTTCGTGATGATGGACTGGTGGCTGCGCGGACAGCGCGATCGCGCATTGAAGCGACTGGACGCGGTAACTGCTGCGCTGCCCCTTGCATCACTGCCGGAGCTGGACCGTCCATATGGCGACCTCGGCGTCGCGTACGCTGCGCTGGGACGCACCGATCGCGCACGCGCTGTGCTTGCTCAGATCGCGCAGATTGCGGACACGGTTACGCGGCGTAATCGTCAACCGGACGCGCATCGGATCCAGGCCGAGATCGCGCTCACGGAGAACCGGGCGCGCGATGCAGTCACCGAATTCCGGAAGGCGGATAGCCTTCCCGACGGGCCGGTGAACGAAGATCCATCGCCTGTCCTTTACAACACGGGCCGCGCGTTTGACAAGGCAGACATGCCCGATTCCGCCATAGCGATGTTCGAGCAATACCTTCATTGCCAGACCATCGACCGGCTCAACAACGACATGGTGGATTTGCCCCTGGTGCAGCGACGGCTGGGCGAGCTGTACGAGGCAAAAGGCGATCGCACACGCGCCGCTGCACACTACGCAGCGTTCATCGATCTCTGGAAGAACGCCGACCCCGATCTCCAGCCGCAGGTAGCGGATGTACGGAAGCGCCTGGCGAGTGTCTCGACGAAATGAGCGGTGGGCTCGCCCCGATCGCGACCATCGATGATTATCTCGCATCGCTGCCTCCCGACTCGCGGTTCATTATCGAAGAGATCCGGCGGATCGTGAAAGCCCGCGTTCCCGGCGCGGTTGAAACGATCAGCTACAAAATGCCTGCATTCAAGCTCGACCGGGTATTCTTCTTTTTCGCCGCGTTCAAGACGCACATCGGCATTTACCCGCCAGTAAAAGGAGATGGCAAGCTTCAGAAAGCGCTACTTCCCTATCGCGGTGAAAAGGCCAATCTCAGATTTCCACTGGATGAGCCCATCCCGTACGCCCTGATCGGTCAGGTCGCAGTCGCTCTATCACGGGAGCGCGCGCGAACGGCGAGGTAAACGAAACCCCCCTCGCCGAATCCTGCGATCGTGCGACCCGGTGATTGAACCTCTCGAGCGGCCGGTCAGTATCTACTGTACGGCTGCGTACAGATGATGACATGAAAAGGATGCGCTCGCCGCCTCCCGGCCCGCACGCCGGGCCGGTCGCCAGCTAAGCCCCCACCTTGGCGGGTCTTGGACCATCCGCGCTCCCCGGTGTAATATGAATGAGGCCTTGGTCGTCATCCCCCTGACGGCAACCCTTCCTGTTGCCCCGACACTTGGTCGCGGGCGCGATCGCGATTCTGGAATCAGCATGGCATCACGCAAATACCTCAACCTGGTTCCGACCCTGCTCATCGCTGCAACTGCGATCGCGTACGTGGGGTCCAATGCCAATCCTGCGTATTCCGCCGCGCGCAGGAACGGCCGAGTGCTCCGCTCGGCAACGACGCTGGCATCGATGCATACGGGGAACGTGAGCGCAGCTATTGGCTCCGTATTCAGTGGCCGCGTTTCACTGAACCCTGGTGCCCGCAACAACGAGGAGATCGAGGCCAGCACCCGGAACGCGCTCGGCGCACTGGCGTCCGCGGTACGGCCGCTCAGCAACTCGCGCGCGCTCCCTGACGCGTTCGAGAGCTATTTCGCGTTCAGGGCCGCGCATCCCGACAAGGTGCGCAAGCCGTATCTGTACTTCGTCGACTACGGCCTGCCCAGCACTCAGCCGCGCGGATACGTCTTCGACATGGATGCACTCTCCATAGTCGACGGACCATTCATGGTAGCGCACGGCCGCGGATCTGCCCCCAACTCGGCTGGCGTCCCCAAGCGATTCTCCAATGCGTTCGGTGCAGCAACGACATCGCTCGGTCTCTACGTTGCACAGGAGATCTACGCTTTCACCGGTCACGCAGGCGGCCAAGCGTATCATTCGATCGGCTTGAGGCTCGCGGGAGTATCGGGGGATTTCAACGACAACGCGCGAGCGCGCGGAGTTGTCGCGCACGGCGCACCGTACGTCACATCCACGCGCGCAGGACGGAGCGAAGGTTGTCCGGCCATGGAACCTGCACGCGCCAAGGAGCTGCTACCCAAGCTCGCGAACGGCGGTCTCGTGTTCCTGTTCGCGCCGGATAGCAACTGGATGACGCACGACCCCTGGATCGACGCGGGCTGATTTCGGGTTGGACTTCGTCCGTACCACCGCGCCGTCAGCTGATCATGTCGCCGGAACGGTCAGGACTTTCTCCATGGCGGGGGACCCGCCGGTCAATCAACTCTCGATCTTGTAGATCTCCCGCTTGCCGCTATCGATGAGGTCGTGATAGTCCTTCATGATCTCTTCCATCTGTTTCATCTCATCCGATGACCCCGGTGGCGCGGACATCATCTTCTCGAATGCGCCCAGGTCCGGAACCTCCATCTCCGCCACGACCGTCCAGTAGCGCTCGGCGCTGAAATCGGTCATGACGCGCATGCCATGCATGCCCGACTTCTCGCCGAGCCTGGACATGGCGATGAACTTCTCGACCATCGGACGCACCTTGCCCGGCTTGCAGTACATGATTTCGCGAATCAGATACATGGTAACGCTCCGGATTGATGGTGACGATTGCGTACACAGCGCTCGGCGCTGCGTGCATAAATAATGCTCGCACACCGCCCGAAGCTCGCCGAGCTGCGAGGCCGGCCAGCGGTGAGGCGGTCGATCGCCGGATGAACCTTCCCGCCGTTTGACCTGACCAATCTTGTGGCAGACCGTACGTGACGTGTAATGTTTGATGCGACCGGCGGGGGCATCCGGTTCGTCCGCTGCTGACGGAAGGATCGAAGCCCTGCTTCACGTACCGGCGATTCAGATAGAACGCTTCCGGAGTGTTCGTGCAAGAGCTCACCATCGAGGCAGCCGCAACGGAACCACCGATTGCCG
>DATNCZ010000312.1:0-5503 GCA_035553335.1 Gemmatimonadaceae bacterium | reverse complement strand
CGTCGTTCGCGGCCGATCCGGCTCTGGTCGCCGCTCTTGCGGCCCAGTTCGACAGTTCAGGGGGGGCCATGGATCAATCATCGGTTGACCTGTCCGTGCTGGATAATCTCGCGTCCATGGCGGAAGGTGGCGATGACTTCGTGTTGCGGCTCATAGGGACATTCATATCGGACACTTCGTCCAGAATTGTCACTCTCCGCGCTGCGTTGGATACCGGGGATCTGCCGCTGATCGAGCGCACGGGTCACGCCCTCAAGGGCAGCAGCGGTAACATGGGTGCGACGACCATGGCCGCGCTGGGCGCCGCGCTGCAAGGGGCCGGGCAGAAGCACGATGCGGCCGGCGCGCGGACGCTGATCGACGAGATGGAAGCTGAGTTCATGCGTGTCAGAGGGGTTCTGGACAGCGCTTTTCCGAGTCACGCGGTAGCAGCCTGAGGCTTGGCAGTACGGGCCTTACGGTGGACGTTCTCCTCTACAGTCCGGCCCTGAGCCGCCGATAATTGGAGTATGATCCAGATCATCGAAGACGACCTCGTCACGTGCCACATCATCTCCGCGTTGCTCAAGCGTATGCGTTACGCGCACTGCGAAGCGCACACTGGCGCCGAGGCTCTGCAGCAGCTCCGAACGCAGCCGATCGACATGGTGATTGCCGACATGATGCTGCCTGACATGAATGGCCTGGATCTGCTCAAGCAGAAGCACAGCATGCCTCATCTGCGCGACATTCCAGTGCTCTGCTGCACAGCTCAGGCGGATATCGAAACGGTGGAAGCAGCGCTCGGTTTTGGCGCAATCGATTTCGTGAAGAAACCGATCGCGATCCAGTCGTTCGCGGGGCGCATCAACCGCGCCATGGAACGCTCGCCGGTGCGCTGGGAATCATGGCGCGAGATGAGCAAGCGTCTGCGCTTCTACAGCCGCACGATCCAGCCCATGCTAGCCATCGCGAATCAGGTTCTGCACGAGCTGGACGACGCTCTGGCACAGGCGCAGGTCGGACCTGCCGACGTTCCGCTGCTCAACTCGGTGGTTACCCGCGCTCGCGGTGCCGCGCTCAACGTCGGCGCGATCCGTACCGTGCAGCAGATCGACAAGTTGTGGAAGGGCGACGGCGCGGCGGAGGAAGTCGAGCACCTGCGGGCCGCGATGGTGATCGAACTCGCGGCATTCGACGACGCCATCAAGAACCGCGCGTCGCAGGGTGAAGTTCCGTCGCCGATCGGCGGCACGGGGCACGCTCCGACACCAATGGCCGCAAGCGGCATGTAGCTTCGGCGGACGGTTGGTTGATGCGTTTTCCAGAGATGGAGCAGAGGCATACCGCGGTTATATTGCGATATGCCTCTTGTTGCGTTCACCTCTCTGCCCGACGATGCGCGAGTCTGGGTGTTTGGAAGTGCGGACGAGCTGTCCGGGGAACGGGAGTCCGTTCTGCTTGCCGCAATCGACGATTATTTAAGCGACTGGCGCGCACACGCATCTCCCCTGACCGTTGCGCGAGAATGGCGCGACGGGCGATTTCTCGCGATAGCCGTGGATCAGCGTGACGAGAATGCGTCAGGCTGTTCGCTGGACGCGTTGTTTCGCGTGCTGCGCGATCTCGAGACGCGTCTTGGCACGTCGCTGCTGGGAAACTCCCGGGTTTACTTCCGGACGGGGAATGGCTCGATAGACGCCACCGATCGCGCAGGTTTTGCGGAGCGTGCACAGGCCGGCATGATTGCAAGCGACAGCCGCGTGTTCGACCTGAGCGTGCAGACCGTTGGCGAGTGGCGCGGTCGCTTCGAGGCCGATGCTGCCGAGTCCTGGCACCGAGCGCTCTTGCCGGTAGCGGTCTAGCCTATTGCAGGTCGGCGCCAGGCGAGCGCCACGGTGGTTCCGATCCTCGGTATGCCGGCGTACATTTGCGATTCACCTTGGATCGAGGAGACCGCCATGTACCGATCAGCGCGACGCTACTCAAGGTCGTTGTCGTTTGCGGGGGTTGTCTTGCTGGCCAGCTGTGCATCCGGTAACGCACCGCTCAGCGCCGGAGTGTCCAGCGGGCCTTCCATACAGGAGAGCAACACGCAGACTGGAGATCGCATGGCGACCGTCCCCCAGTTCAAGGTAGCCCAGCGGGCGACCGTGCAAGTCCCGATCGCGGATGCGTGGACCCGCCTGGCGAAGGCTTACTCCGATCTCGGCATCCCACTGACGACGGTTCAGCCCGATGCGCACGTGCTTGGCAACGAAGGGATGAAGCGGAGTCATACGCTGGCGAATCAGCGTCTGTCACAATTTCTTGACTGCGGATCCGGCGGCAGCGGTAGTTCCAACGCGGACGTCTACTCGATCAACATGAGTGTGGTGTCGCGTCTGAGTCCGACGTCCGAGAACGCCACGGAGGTCGCAACTCTGATCCAGGCGACGGCAACGCCGATGGCCTTTGGGACGGCTCCCGTGGTCTGCTCTACAACAGGTTCGCTCGAAGCGCGCATCGCGTCGATGGTAGGCGGGACCGCACCCGCGAAGTGACGCACGCAGAGCGTAGTGACGGGGGCTGGCGGAGCAACGGACGCCGCCCTCCGTTCCTCGCGCCGCGTATATTCAGATAGGACCACATGGATTCCTATACCTTCGCGCTCGCGCTTGGCGGTGCCGGCCTGGTCGCGATGGCCGCGACGGGCCTTGCGCATTCCGGATCGCACGAAGGTGCGGGTGGGAGTGGGGGTGGCCATGATTCCGGCGGCCACGGGCATCTGCCGCACGGCGACAGCGTGATGCATGCCGGCCATGCCGCCGGCGCGCACCTCCACGCCCACGCGCCGGCGCATCATCCGGGCGGATTGAAGTCCACTCTATTGTCGCTGGCATCTCCCCGGGTTCTGTTCAGCTTGCTGGTGGGCTTTGGACTTACGGGAGTCGTCGCGCGGCCGCTGTTGAGCGGCGTGGTGCTGCTCGCCGTCGCATTGCTTGGCGCCGTCGTGTTCGAGCGTGCGCTGGTCGCGCCGCTGTGGCGCTTTCTCTTTCGATTTGCATCCAATCCCGCAACGACGCTCGAAGGCAGCCTGCTGAGCGAGGCTCGTGCAGCGAGCGGCTTCGACGACAACGGACAGGGTCTGGTGGCCGTCGAAGTCGATGGCCAGATCGTTCAATGCCTCGGCACGCTGCGCGACGATGATCGCGCGCTCGGCGTGCGGGTTCGCGCTGGCGATGTGCTGCGTGTGGAACAAGTGGATGCCGCACGCAGTCGTTGCACGGTTTCGTATATCGGACATGGCACCAGATAGACAGGCAATGCGCGACTGGTACATGCGGCAACTCAAACAACTTACAGGGACCACCTGACCATGGAATCACTGCTTCTGATCGTCGGCGTCGTATTCATCGTCCTGATCCTGATTCCGACGATCGTCGCTTCATTTCTACGCAACGTCGAAGCCGGCACCATACGCTTGGTAAGCTGGACCGGCGGCGGCACGGTGATCTACCGCGGTCCGGGGAAGTCCAAGGAAATACCGCTACTGACCACGGGCACCACGTTGTCGAGCAAGGTGATCAACGTCGATCTCGACATCACGGATCAGACCGCGGACGTGGATGAGAACGGCCATCCGCAGCCCATCAAGGTTCGCGTACTGGCGAGTGCCATCGTATCGGTCGGGGAGACGGATGCAATGATCAAGACCGCGGCTAACCGTTTTTTCGCGAAACCGGAGGCGGATCAGATGAGCACGATCACCGATCTGCTGTCGAGCTCGGGACGTCGGGCAATCAATCTGCTCACGCACGATCAACTCTTCTCCGCCAAGACCGCTCCGCGCGCGATCACATCGCAGTCGGGAGCCGAGGTGGCGAGCACTGCGATGATGGTACCATCATCGGCGAATCAGATGTCGGTATCCGCGGTTCAGGCAGCGGACGATGATGACGATCCACTGGCCGTCATCATTCGCAAGGCTTGTTCGCGAGAGCTGACGGATCTCGGGCTCGGGTTCAATTCGCTCAACATCAAGGTCGTGCAATCCGAGGTCGCAGACGCACGTCGCAGACAGTCGGCCGCGGAAGCGCAGGCGAACGCCGATATCGTTTCCGCGCAGCAGGCGCGTCGTGCCAAGGAGGCCCAGCTCGAAGCAGAGCGCGTGATCTCCGACAAACAGCGCGAGCTGGAGCAGACCAAGGCGTCCAACGCCGCACTCATCGCGCAGGCCGAAGCACTCAAGCAGGATGCGCTTGCCGTGCAGCGTACATCGGAACTGGAGGCGACGCAGATCGCGCAGGCGCGAGCAGACGCGGAGCGTGTGAAGATAGAGGCGGAGGCCGCGGCCGACGCCGAAGCAATTCGGATAACTCGCGTCGCCACGGCGAATGCCGAAAGCATCGCCAAGGTCAACGCTGCGATTCAGGCAGGTGGCGAGAGCTACTTCCGTTATCGTCAGATCGAGCTGTTGCCGCAGGTGGCGCCGGTCATCGCGAGTGCGCTGGCCGAGGCGCGGTTGATCAATATCTCGAGTGACGGCACGAGTGCGGCGGACGGGGCTACCAACAATATCACGAGCGTGATCCAGACGGTGCTTGCGGCGCAGCTCGTGTCGAAGAGTGGGATTGGTGAGGGGAAATAACCTTGGGTGAAGCTGACAGACAGACGGGTGAACATCTTCCGGACGCGATCGGGCGGGTGCTGCGACGGTTCCGTGCGATGGACCGTGCAGACAAGATGCAGGCGCTGGTGCAGTATTCGCGCAAGCTGGAGCCTCTTCCGGAGCGGTACGCCGACGTAGATCGTGCAGCGTTCACCGTACCGGAATGTCAGACGCGGGTCGACATATTTCCCGAAGTGCACGACGGGAAGATGCACTTCTACGCAGACGTCAACGTGCGTCAGTCACCGACGGTGGCGGCTGTTCTGGCCATCGTATTCGCGGCGGTGAACGATCAACCTCCGTCAGTCACGCTCGCAATTCCGCACGACTTCGTGCCGATCCTCATGGAAGGCATGGGTCTCAATGCGCGCGAGGTCGGCCTGAACGCAATGGTCACGCGTCTCAAGCGCGCCGCGGCGTCTGCTTCAGCATCTGCTTCAGCATCTGCCTCAGCGTCGGAGCAGTCACCAGCGGTTTGAATTACGCCGATGCTGCTGCGACTTTGAGACCGGCGGTCTTCTCCTTGACTGCGGCCTCGAGCTGGACGCTGAGCAGAATTCCTTCAGTCGACAGACGGCGCATCAGCTCCAGCATTACCGCTTGCTGCGAGTCGACGTAGACCTGATACGCGGGATCTGTGAGATAGTAGACGGACGTGAAGTCGATGGTAGTGTCGCTCAGCCCGGTCATTGCCGCGCGGACAAAGCGCGTATTGGGAATGCTCTCGATTACTTCCCGCATGATTTTCGGAACGAGTGCGAGCTTGTCAGCCGGTGTGCTACCCGCGACACGGATCACCACGACTGCCTGTCGTTCCTCCATGCGCCCGAAATTGCGAATGCGTCCCTTGAGCAGGTCACTGTTCCCGAAGAC
>DATNCZ010000311.1:0-5244 GCA_035553335.1 Gemmatimonadaceae bacterium | reverse complement strand
GAGTTCATTCCAGGACCGCAGCGCTGCTTCGAACGTTGAGCGGCAGGCTCAAGCTGGAGCGGTTGCGGCAGTTGTGGATGCAGTGCGAGCTGTTCAGTGTGACGGTGGTGGAGGAGCCGCGAATGGAAATCGCGCGTCCTGCGCCGCCGCGTCCGGACGTCGTGCGGATCCATCGCAAGCGGCGGTCGAGCCGATCGCGCGCGGATGACGCCGCAATGATCAGCGCGCTTCAGATCGAGCACGCGGGGTACAACGCTGCGCTGTTCGATGCGAAGCTCGGCCGAGTGAAGATCCGTCTATCGCGACGGATGAAGAACCGGCTGGGCCACTATATGGTTGCGGGCGGAGGGCAGCCGGCCGAGATCGCCATGTCGCTGCGGCACATCGAGCGGGATTCGTGGGATGATGTGCTGCACACGCTGGTGCACGAGATGGTTCACCAGTGGCAGGATGAGAACGGTATGGCGCTGGACCACGGTCAGGCGTTCCGCGAAAAGGCGATCGAAGTCGGCATCAGTGCGAGGGCGACTCGTCCGGCCGGTGGCGGAACGCAGCCGCGGCTGGCGGCACGAGCAGGGAAGCGGCGCAAGCACTAGAGGGGGCTGGGCGCGCGCACTCCAACCGGGTACGGGAAATGGTGCTGTCGCGGTATCTTTCGGGATGCCTACGAACCCTCTCGATCTCTGTGACATCGACTCCTTCCTGTCAGAAGAGGAACGCGCGGTACGGGACTCCGTCCGCGCGTTCGTCGATGATAGAGTCCTTCCCATCATCGGCGACGCGTATGTAGAAGGGCGTTTCCCGAAGGAGCTCATCGCCGGAATGGCGGACCTCGGCGTGCTCGGCGCCAATCTGCCGGAGCAGTACGGCTGTGCCGGGCTGAACAACGTCGCCTATGGGCTGATCATGCAGGAGCTCGAGCGTGGCGACTCGGGAATACGCTCATTCGCATCGGTACAGGGCGCGCTGGTGATGTATCCGGTTTTCGCGTTCGGTTCCGACGAGCAGAAATCAAGGCTGCTTCCGTCGATGGCCAAGGCCGAGACGATCGGATGCTTTGGGCTGACCGAGCCGGATTATGGATCGAATCCGGCGGGAATGATAACGCGCGCGCGCGAGCAGGCAGACGGGAGCTGGATCATCAATGGCGCGAAGATGTGGATCACGAACGGATCCACGGCGCATGTCGCGATCATCTGGGCCAAGACCGAAGATGGCGACGCGGATGGACATTCGATTCGCGGATTCGTGGT
The DNA here is from genome assembly GCA_035553335.1 of Gemmatimonadaceae bacterium. GTDB lineage: Bacteria > Gemmatimonadota > Gemmatimonadetes > Gemmatimonadales > Gemmatimonadaceae > Fen-1247. The sequence continues at coordinate 3,991 of DATNCZ010000311.1, read as the reverse complement.
GCCGACATCGACGTCCGGATTCAGCGCGAAGAACCAGAAGGGCAAGCTTTCGTTGCGCGCGTCGGACACCTCCGAGCTGTCCTTGCAGGATGTGCACGTGCCTGCCGACGCATTGCTTCCCAAGTCTGGTGGACTCAAGAGCCCGCTCATGTGTCTGACTCAGGCACGATATGGAATCGCGTGGGGTGCGATCGGTGCTGCGATGTACTGTTTTGAAGAAGCGCTATCGTACGCGGGCAACAGAGTGATGTTCGGTCGCGCGATAGGCGGCTTTCAGTTGCAGCAGGCGCGACTCGCCGAGATGGTGACGGAGATCGCGAAGGGTCGATTGCTCGCGCTTCATCTCGGGCGACTCAAGGATGCGGGACGGCTGACGCCGCAACAGGTTTCGCTTGCGAAGCGCAACAACGTGAACGTTGCATGTGACATCGCGCGCGAGGCTCGGCGGCTGTTGGGTGGCAACGGTATTCTTGCGGAGTACGGCGCGATGCGACACATGGAGAATCTCGAGAGCGTGTACACGTACGAAGGCACGCACGACATTCACACGTTGATCATTGGGCAGGCGGTGACGGGGCTATCGGCGTTCGAGTAGCGGCGCACTAAGAAACCATTAACCTCCTGGAAAGGCCCTTTTACCCCGGTAAAGGGGCCTTTTGCCGTAACAATACGCACTGGCGCAGGTCGGCAGCGCGGTGCATGTTGTTGCGTACTGCGAGAGTGTTGTTGCGCGCGCATTGGTGTTGCGCGTTGCGCCACCAAATTACCAATGCGGGAGGGTAAATGGGATTGCGTTTCGATGCGAGCGACGTGACTTCATGGTCAAATCGAATCGCCAGAGGCTGGATGATGCGGGGCTGTATCGCGTTTTGCGCGGTGCTTGCCCCGCAAGTTGTTTTGGGACAGGCCGGTACGGTAGCGGGCACGGTGATCACGGAAGGGAGTGGCACTCCCATATCGGGCGTGCAGATCCTGTCGGGTACGCGTGGCGCGTCGACCGATGTTTCGGGGCGGTTCCGGATTATGCAACTCAGCGGTGACAGTGTGACGCTGACTCTTCGACGGATCGGATTTGCGCCGCTGACGCAGCGCGTGCGTGTGGGCGCGACCGACCTGGTGCTGCGCATGAGGGAGCGGGCGGTCGAGCTGAACAGCATGGTCGTGACGGGAACGCCGGGCGCGGTTTCCAAGCGATCGGTTGGTGTATCGGTCGCGCAGATTCAGGCTGCGGACATCGTCAAGACAGCGCCTGTTCAGGACATGCAAGGGCTGATCAATGGGCGAGCTCCGGGCGTTACGATCCTCGAGAACTCAGGCGCCGTGGGATCGGGCGCGACAGTTCGCATTCGCGGCGGATCGAGTCTATCTCTATCGAACGATCCTCTCATCTATGTCGATGGTGTACGAATCGACAATTCGCAGGGCACGGGCCCTGCCAACCAGTCTTTCGGCGCGAGCACGACTTCGCGGTGGAACGACATCAACCCGGACGACATACAGAGCATAGAGATAGTTCGCGGGGCAGCGGCGACAGCGTTGTACGGCACTGACGCAGTGAACGGCGTCATCCAGATCATCACCAAGCGCGGGGCTCAGGGGAAGCCGCGCTGGGATTTCACGACGAAGCAGGGCAAGGCGTTCTTCGCCGACGTTATCGGCCGTTTCCCGACGAATTATGCCGCGTGCAGTGCCAAGATGGTTGCAGCGGGGAGTGGGAATCCGTTGTGCACCGGACAGCCGGTTGGCACGATCGTGAGCCAGAACATCGCGCAGTTCCGCGCCGATTCCGGGAAGCCGCTTTTCCGGGACGGGCGCATCAACGAGAGTTCGCTCGCGGTGAGCGGCGGATCGCAGACGGTGCAGTACTATCTCAGCGGGCAGGTACACAGCGATCAGGGTGTCGAGCCGACGAACTCGCAGATCCAGTACGGTGGGCGCGGCAACGTGCGGATGGTTCCATCCAGCACACTCGACATCTCGGGGAGTGGCGGCTACGTACGCGGTACTACCAAGCTGAATTGCGAAGCTGGCTGCGGTGGTCTGATGTTCTCCGGCTTCTACTCGACTCCGGCGACGCTCGGATTGCCGAATGCAGGGTTCGACAGCGGAATCCCGGAAGCGTATTACGAGGAGTATTACTTCGATCAGATATACAACCGTTTCACGGGAAGCGTTCAGGTATCGCACACTCCGGCGAAGTGGTTCACGCAGCAGCTCACGATCGGCACCGATTACGCGCATGAACAGAACGACAACCTCGCTACGGTGCACCACGATCTGTCGTATTTCTTCGGGACCGATGCGGACTCGGGCTACAAGGCCGTCGACTTCCGCGATAACACGATCACGACGACGAGCTACCATGCGACGTTGAAGGCGCCGATCACATCGTCGTTGATGTCCAACACGACGATCGGCGGTGACATGTACCTTCGCAATGAGAGGTTCGCCGGCGGATCGGGCAGCGACTTTCCGGCACCTGGCCTCTCGGCGCTCAGCTCGACGACGACGGCGAAGGACGCATATGAATACACGCGTGACAACAACTCGCTCGGTGTTCTCGGGCAGGAAGAGCTCGCGTGGAACGATCGTTTCTTCCTTTCGGCGGGTGTGCGGTCAGATCAGAACAGCTCGTTCGGAAAGAACTTCAAGAACGTCGTCTATCCTCACTTCAGTGCGTCGTGGGTGTTGAGTGACGAGCCGTTCTTCAAGGTTCCGTTCGTGTCGGCGCTCAAGCTGCGTACTGCATACGGGCAGTCGGGCGAGGCGCCGCCCTTGTTCGTGAGCATCCAGTCGTACACGACCACACCTACAGGTGTGTCGCCGAGCACGATTGGAAATCCCGACCTGCAGCCGGAGCGCGGCTACGAGACCGAGCTTGGGTTCGACGCCGGGTTCCTGCACGATCGTGCAGGAGTCGAGTTCACGTACTACACGGGCGGCACCAAGAACGAGATACTGCAGGTTCCGGTGGCACCGTCGACTGGCTTCGGGTTGAACTCGGAATACATCAACGCCGGTCGCATTCTGCGTCACGGTCTGGAGCTATCCCTGCGCGGAACCCCGATTCAGACCAAGACTGCGTCGTGGGACATCACGTGGAACATGGCGACCAACGACTCCAAGGTGGACAACCTCGGCGGGAACCAGTTCCTGCAGGCGTCGACCTACATCCAGAACCGGCTCGGTTATCCGTTATTCTCGTGGTTCGCGAGAAACGTCATAACGTCGACGGTAGATCCGACTACCGGTAAGGTGTCGAACATTCTCTGCTCCGACGGCAAGGGTGGTACTATCGCGTGCGCGAGTGCTCCGAACGTGTATCTCGGGCGCACGATTCCAAAGGTAGAGGGCTCGGTGAACACCTCGGTTCGGTTTCTGACGAATTTCCGGGCATCTGCGCTTGTCGACTACAAGACTGGATTCAAGAAACTCAACGGTGATGAGCGCGTGCGCTGCCAGATCTTCGGGCTGTGCCGTGCGAATTTCTACCCAACTGAATTCTCACCGGCGCTAGTAGGTGCGTACGCGCTCGGCACAAATGCACCGAGTGGCGTGATTCAGGATGCGAGCTTCGCGAAGTTGCGCGAGCTTTCGCTCACGTGGACGCTGCCGCAGTCGCTGGTCAGGGATCTTCGGGTCGGGGGAGCTTCGTTGACGGTGGCAGGCCGCAACCTGCATACGTGGACCAAGTACCCTGGGCTCGATCCGGAGGCCTCGTTCCAGGGCGGCTCGCGTGGAGCAGGCCAATGGGATCAGGCTGTGCTGCCACAGCTCCGTCAGTACACGACCACCCTCAACCTTACCTTCTGACAATGACGACGATAAATATTCGCCGCTTGCGGCGGGACGCGCGATCGATCGCGGGGTTGTTGGCAGTCGCTGTGGTATCAGCGACGTTCATTGCCTGCAACTCGATCAATGACGCGCTGCACGTTACTGCACCTGACAAGATCGATGCGAAATCGCTTCAGGACCCGGCGTTCGCGAC
>DATNCZ010000310.1:0-27967 GCA_035553335.1 Gemmatimonadaceae bacterium | reverse complement strand
CGACCGCCGCGTACCGATCGCGACCGATGGTCAGGCCCGCGACCATGCTCACCAGAGCCGCGCCAAGCGCGCCGGCGATCGCCGCTACGCTACCTCCGCCCGGAACGGCGTCCGCGTTGGCGACGCTTTCCAGATAATGGGACATGGATTGCTCGGCGCGTTTCGCGAGCACGGCGCGCTCGAGCACGTGTGCCCCTATGTCGTCTCTCAGTCTCAATGCGTTGGACGACAGCTCGAACGCAGCGCGCTCGGGGAGGAGCCCTATCAATTCGCTCCATACGATCTCCAGGCCACGCTCGCGTGCTTCGCGCTCCACCGCGGCATAGGCAGTTGCGAGCGAAGTCTGCTCGATGTCGACCAGGTTCATCGATACCTGAGCCTGCCCATTCACTTCGAGTCCGAGAGCCTTCACGGCTCGCAGTCCGCCACTCGACTCTCGAACGGCGCGTGCGATGTCCTTTGCTGCGCGCAGGTTGCCGCTGTCGCCAATGTATGCGTTGAAAGCGATCAGGAACGGACGCGCGCCGATTGCGACCGCACCAGCAGTGGAATGCACGCGTGCAGGTCCGAAGTCCGGTGCCTGGGCAGGATCTGATGTGATCGCATCGCGCAGCGCTTCGAAGCCGCCACGCCGTACGTCCGCGAGATTGCGTCGCGACGCACGAGTTGCGGCTCGCTCGTAGAGATAGACCGGAATCCCCAACTCGTCTCCGACTCGCTGCCCGACCTCGCGCGCAATCGCAATGCAGTCCTCCATCGTCGCACCGTCGAGAGGCACGAACGGAACCACGTCCGCCGCGCCGATGCGCGGATGCACACCCTCGTGTTGCGTGAGGTCGATGTGGTCACGCGCTGCGCGGATCCCGGCGACTGCGGCATCGACCATGTTTTCTGCCGGCGCGACGAAGGTGATGACCGACCTGTTGTGCGACGCATCCGAAGTCACGTGCAGCACGGAGACTCCCGGCACCGCGGCTATTCGATCGCGAATCGCGTCGACGGCTGCGAGGTCACGCCCTTCGGAAAAATTCGGAACGCATTCTATGAGCTTCATGTTGCAGAACCGTCCGCGCTGTGCAGTATATCGAGCAGCCATTCGTGCATCGCCGGATTGCCAGCGACGAGCGGAGCCGTTTCGATCGTCGCCGGCGTGCCGTCGATGCCGGTGACGATTCCGCCAGCTTCACGTACCAGCAGAATGCCAGCCGCCATGTCCCAGGGCGAAAGGCGCAGCTCCCAGAAGGCGTCGAACCTTCCACTGGCGACCCATGCAAGGTCGATCGCAGCCGAGCCGGCTCTCCTGATTCCCGACGTAGTCCGGGCGATCGGAACAAACTGGCGCGCGTAGCGCACCGCATCCGCATTCGCGCCGAACGGAAAGCCGGTGCCGATGAGAGCCTTTTCCGGATCCGAGATCTGCGAGACGTGAAGAGGCGTCCCGTTCAGCCGCGCGCCCATGCCACGCACCGCGGTGTACAGCTCGCCGTGCGGAATGTCCAGCACCAGTGCCACGATCGGCTCCGTGTCATGGATTGCGGCTATCGAGACTGAGTAGGCCGGGATCCCGTGCAGGAAATTCGTGGTGCCGTCGAGCGGATCGACGACAAACGCGAGTCCGCGCGGAAGCGGCTCATCGCGCCAGCTCTCCTCGCCCAGTACGCGCAGGTCGGGGAAATCGGCGTGCAGTGCGTCGGTGATCTCATGCCGGATCAGCGCTTCGGAGGACGTATCTATCTCCGTCAGGTAATCGGCCAGACCCTTCGACTGCCAGACGAGGTCGCCGCGGCGGGTCGCACCGGCCGCGATTACACCTTCCGCCGCTCGCGCCGCAACGATCATCGCGTCGAGGATTTTCGCGATGATCTCGCCGGTATATGGAACAGGTGCCTGACTTGTGGTCATCGCTCGTATATTTGGCGTATGGCACGTGTATTCAGCGGCATTCAACCCTCGGGTGAGCTGCACATAGGAAACTACCTCGGCGCAGTGCGCAACTGGGTCGAGCTACAGCACCGATACGAATCGTTCTTCTCGATCGTGGACTACCACGCGATAACGGGCATGTACGAGCCGGCAGATCTGCGCCGTCGCACGCGCGACATGGCGATCTCGCTACTTGCGGCCGGGATAGATCCCGAAAAGTGCACCTTGTTCGTTCAGTCCGCGGTCTCCGAACATACCGAGCTGGCGTGGATTTTCAACACGGTGACTCCGCTGGGTGAGCTGGAGCGCCAGACTCAGTTCAAGGACAAGTCGAGCCGTCAGGAGAGCATCCTCGCCGGGTTGCTCAACTATCCCGTGCTTCAGGCTGCCGACGTCGCGCTGTATCAGTCCGAGCTGATCCCGGTGGGCGAGGATCAGGTGCAGCATCTGGAGCTCGCGCGCGAGATAGTCCGCCGCTGGAACTCCAAATTCGGCATCGACTTTTTCGTGGAGCCCAAGCCGCTGCTCACTCCGACCAGACGCATCATGGGACTGGACGGCCAGGCGAAGATGTCCAAGTCGCTCGGTAATACGATTGGTCTGCTGGAAGAGCCGGCAGCGATCTGGGAAAAGCTGCGCCCCGCGGTTACCGACCCTGCCCGGGTAAAAAAGACCGATCCCGGCACTCCGGAAGTCTGCAACATCTACCACATTCACAAGGCGTTCAGCCCTCCTGCAACGGTCGAGCACGTGGCGCAACAGTGCAGCAGCGCCGGCTGGGGTTGCATCGATTGCAAGCGCGTTCTGCAGGCCTCCATGGAGACCGAGCTGGGGCCGATTCGCGCTCGCGCGGCGGAGCTTCGTGCAGCGCCCGAGCGTGTCGAGGACGCTCTCTCGGCGGGTGCTGCGAGCGCGAAGGCAATCGCCAGCGCGACGTTGACCGAGACCAAGCAGATCATGGGTCTCCGCTAGCGCGTGAACGGTACCGCGGAAGGCCAGGCTCTGCTCGCACGCATTGGCGGCGCGGCGCGTCCGGCCGGATCTGCCGCCGAGTCGGCCGCTCGGACGACTTGTGCGACGTGTCTGACCGATGCTGGTTTCGCGGTGGAGCAACGGCCTTTCGGCTACTCTGCGTTCCCCGGGATGTGGGGGACGCCCATAGCGGGCCTTGCGCTCCTCGCCGCAGCGACCGCCGCCGCAGTCGGGATTGTACGCGGAGGAGCGGCGACGGACACGGGCCTCGCAGTCGGAATTGCGCTGGTCGTTGCCGTTTCCTTGTCGGGATGGTGGCTGGGCCGGTATGGCACGCGCCGACTTCCGTTCGCGCGCAGGTCCGGGGTGAATCTCGAGGGTCGCCGCGGTGTTCCTTCGGTGTGGCTCATGGCCCACCTGGACAGCAAGAGCCAACCGGTCTCGCTGCTGATTCGAGCCGCGGCCGCGGTGGGAGTGCTGGCCAGCTGGGTCTGCCTGATTCTCGTTTGGACCGCTTCTCGCATCTTGCCCCTGCCGGGTGCACTGTTCCTCGGCGCGGCCACCTGCGGAGCGGTTGCTTCTGTGCCATTATTACTTTCTTGGGTGGGCACACGCGGTAGCGGGGCGCTGGACAATGCCAGCGGCGTCGCGGCCATTCTGAGGGCCGCGAGCATCATCGATCGGGCGATCCCCGTCGGGGTGCTCATAACTTCCGCCGAGGAATTGGGCCTCGCCGGTGCACGTGCCTGGGTGCAATCCAGGGGCCCTGGCGTGGTGATCAACTGTGATGGTGTGGATGACCGGGGCGCGCTGACGATTACTGCCACGGGCGCGGGACGTCATCTATTGCAGTCTTTGCGCAGGAATGGGGTGCTGGGGTTCGACGCTCGAATCCGGCGAGCACTCCCCGGGATCCTTGTGGACTCGTCGGCGTTTGCTGACGAGGGATGGGCCGCGTGCACTGTCAGCCGGGGAACGCGTTATTCGCTTGCCCGGGTGCACACTGCGCACGATACTCTGGACAGAATGTCCGGCGTCGGCGTCGAAAGTGCGGCCGGTGTGATTGCTGCACTCGTCGGCGCAATCGTTGCAGCGCGTAACAGCTCGAAGGGGGTTTTCGACGGAAATGGAACGACAGCCATTGAGTGACGACAGAATGAGCGCGCTCGACGCATCGCTTTTTGACGCCAGTAGCGAATCCGACGTCGCGAGCGATTCGCTCGCCGTCGCGCCGGCCGAAGGCAAGTATGTCTACTGCATCATCCGGCATCAGACTCCACGGGATTTCGGTGACATCGGCATCGGTGGCGGCGCCCGCGTTTACACCGTCCATCACGAGGATCTGGCCGCCGTGGTCAGCGACACACCGATCGTGATCTACGATCCGACGCGTGAGAACGTGCTCGCACACGAATTCGTGAATGAAACGGTGATGCGCGAGTTCACCGTCATCCCGATGTCGTTCGGAACGGTCTTCCGGTCTGAAGAGGATGTGGGACAGCTGCTTCGCTCCACGTACGAAGCGTTCACCGACGTTCTCGAAAAGATGAAGGACAAGATCGAATTTGGTGTGCAGATCCGCTGGGATCGCGACCGCGTCGTCGAGAGCATCGAGCAGGACAATGACGAGATTCGAAAGCTGAAGGACGAGATCACGCGCAATGCGTCGTCATCCACGTATTTCGCTCGCATGCAGCTCGGGCGTCTGATCGAGGGCGCGCTGGAAGAGTCCGCCAGCCGGTACGTCGCGACCGTGCACGAGGAGCTCAAGCGTGTTTCAGTCGCGAGCCGGAGCAACAAGGTCATCGGCGACCGGATGATCATGAACGCAGCGTTTCTGGTCAACCGATCGGGGGAGAAGGCGTTCGATGAAGTCGTGAAGGAGCTCAGCCGTCGCTACGAGCACCTGCTCGCGTTCAAGTACACTGGACCGTGGCCGCCGTACAATTTCGTCAACATCAAGCTCAAGCTGGAGAAGGCCAACTAGTATGGGGTTGCTGTCGTCCATCCTCCTTGCACCGTTCACCGGGCCGTGGGACGGCACGATGTGGACGCTTGACAAGGTGCGTCGCGCGGTCGAAGACGAGCTGACGGACGACTCCACGATCAAGGAAGATCTCATGCGCCTCCAGCTGGAGCTCGAGGCTGGTGACATCGACGAGGATGAATATCTGGAGCGCGAGAAGGCGATAATGCTGCGCCTCCGCGAGGTGCGTGCGTGGCGCGAGCAGTTGGGAATGTCAGTCGGTGGCGGCCCCGTGCGCGTCGCTCGTGACGACGACGACGCGCGTTGACGGGGGCGCTCGAGTATGTCTACTGCGTCGTTCCGGCGACGTTCGTGCTGAGTAGCGCACCGCGTGGGATCGATCGCGCTCCGGTTCGAAGCATCGTGCGAGCCGATGTCGCCGCGCTCGTGACGGCGCTTGACGCGGACGAGTACTCCGGCGACGCACCGTCGGAGCGCATGGGTGATCCGGAATGGCTCACGCCTCGCGCAGTCGCGCACGACGCGGTCATCACGTGGGCCGCGGATCGCGGCGCCGTCGTGCCTTTTTCGATGTGGACGATGTTCAGTGACGAGCGCGCCGTGTCGGAGATGCTGGACGACAGGCATGACGAATTTCGTACGATGCTTAATCGGGTGAGTGGTGCACGCGAGCTGTGCGTGCGCATCTCCGCCGACCAGGCCGCGCTCGCGCATGTCGCCGAGCAGATGGATGACAGGCTGGGCGAGCTCGAGCGTCAGGCTGACGTGGCCTCGCCCGGCCAGGCGTACCTTCTGCGCAGAAAACTCGCCGAGCTGCGCAAGTCCGCGACCCGCGATGCGGGCTCGCGAATAGCGGAGCTTGCACACGCCGCGCTGTCCGATCACTCGCGCGAAAGCGTGGCGGGCGGCAGCTCGGTAGCCAACGAGCCAGGGGTGCTACTGGACGGCGCGTATCTGGTCGACAACGACCACTACGATGCGTTCAGATCCTCCCTGACCGAACTCATCGCGACATACGGACCGGCTGGATTGAGCTTTGATTTCACCGGACCCTGGCCGCCCTACCACTTCGTCCGTGGTCGCTGACTCCGACCCACGCGACGACCCGCTCGAGGGGTCTTTCGAGGAGCTGAGGGTAGGTCAGCCGGCAACTCTGCTGGGTGACGAACCGCTCGACCTCAGCGATCTGCTCAATACGGTTCTTGACCGTGGTGCGGTAGTGCACGGCGAGGTCACGATCGCCGTGGCGGACGTAGATTTGATCAAACTCAACATCGGGTTGCTGCTCCAGGCTGTTGCGACGGCCGAGCAGAGGATGCGGGCCTCGCCCGAGCCCTCACGGTCGATCGCTGGTGCTTTTGGGTCGATTCCGCGAACTGCTGCGCCGATACTTGCGATGGCAGAACGAGGAGACCGGGAGTCGCCGGCGCTCGTCGAGACGGAGCAGCCCACCGGGCAATCGCTCAACAGCGTGGCCCAGGGCTTACCCGAGCGGATCAACGCCGACGCGGCTGGTCCCGAAACCGGGCTTGCGAGGCTGGTTTTGACATTGATCGAGGTACTCAGGAAGGTTCTGGAACATCAGGCTGTCCGGCGCATGGAGGGCGGACGGCTGACAGATGAGGAAGTGGAACGGTTGGGACTGGCTCTTGCGAAGTTGAATGATAGAATGAGTGAGCTCAAACGTGTTTTCGGCCTTTCGGAGGAAGATTTGCAAATTGACCTTGGTCCACTGGGGCGTGTGCGATGAGGCTGCCAAGTGCCTGAACTAGTCTCCCCATCACGCAGCACCGGGCTGGTCGAGATTCTCGACCGCGTTCTCGACAAGGGACTGGTGATCGCCGGCGACATCAAAATCAATCTCGCCAACGTCGAGCTGCTCACGATTCAGATCCGTCTGCTCGTCTGCTCCATCGACAAGGCGGAACAGATAGGTATGAACTGGTGGCGGTACGACCCGCGTCTGACGAGCCAGACGGCGCCTGCCGTCGCGGCGAGCGATCTCGACGATCGGCTCGACCGCATCGAGCGTCAGCTCGCCAAGCTGTCTTCATCTGACTAGGAGGAGTCATGGCCGTTGAGCGGTCACCGAGCGGAAGCTCACTTATCGACATTCTCGACCGGGTTCTCGACAAGGGAATCGTAATCGACGCGTGGGTACGCGTGTCGCTCGTTGGAATCGACCTCGTAACCGTGGAAGCACGAATCGTGGTCGCATCGATCGAGACGTACCTGAAGTATTCGGAAGCAGTCGGCATAACGCAGCCAATGTCGCGTCCGCGCGAGCTGGCGCAGGCCGACGAGCTCGAACGCGTACAAATCGAGAACGCAGAGCTACGGCGTCGCCTTGACCAGCTCGGCGCGTGACCGTACGACGGTAGATGCACGCGAGAGTGATTCCGCCACGTGGCTGGAATCACTCCTCGCTGATGTGGCAGCGTCTCCCGATTTCGGATCGGCAGCTGGGTTGTTGCTCGCGCGGTTCTGCGGCCTCGTCGGATCGAGTCGTGGATACGTTCTGGTACTCGACGCCGCGTCAAGCCAGCTCGTGCCTGCAGTCTCGCTCGGCTACGAGACGCTCGCCCCGCCGACCGCGCGCACGATGGACGACCCTAACGATCCGTTCGTGGTTGCGTTGCTCGGCATGCAGGTCGTCGCATGCTCTCACGGCGTGCCGCGCTCGGGTATTTCGCGCCGGACGCGGCTCATGGCCGTACCGTTTCCGCAGTCGCGCGTCGTCGACGCACCGCGTTTCATCGATCGTGCAGATGCCGATCGGCGATTGTCGAGTCCATGTTCGATAGCTGCCGTGGACTCATCGCGCGAGTGGCACGAGCGGCCGTACCACGCGGCACTCTCGCCTTATGGGGCGTTCGTACTGGAGATGGAGTCGCTTCCGGCCACTCTGGATCGGATCGTATGCGCGGCGCAGCTCGCCGGTCCGATGCTGTCCCGGCTCGCCGCCTCGGATGCGCATCGCGGTCGCGCCGAGGAGTTGGCGGACCAGCGCGCAGTGCTCACATCGATCGTCAATTCTCTGCCCGATCCGATAGTCATCATCGACGGCGAGCGGCAGATCGTGGTGCAGAACCAACGCGCCGAGCATCTGTTGAGCATGCGCGAGCGCGATTCCGAGGGGCGCCGCCGCGCAGTGGAAATCAACAACCTGCTGCTCACGTCCCACCTTTCCAAGGACGCCGCGCCCTCTGGTACCAATGTCGCTGGCGAAGCGCGCGAGCTGAACATGGTCGATCCTGATGACGGGACCGATCTGCTGTTCGAAGTTCTCACGCAACCGCTCGACGAGAACGACAATGCGATAGTGTCGGTGCTGCGTGATGTGACGGATCTCCGGCGCGCAGCCAACGAGCTCGAGCTGCAGGTGCAGCGCGTACGACTCGCAGAGTACGAGGCAAAGCGCGAGAGCGATCGTCTCAATCTGATTCTCACGAATGTTGCCGATCCGATCCTGGTCACCGACGATCGCGCCAACATCATCCTCATGAACCGGCAGGCCGAGCTGTTGTTTGGATCTGCGACGCCCAACATCGGCTACGCGACTGGTGATCGTTCCGCGGCGGTTCGTGCCAACGATACCAGGTTCACGACCTTCATCTCGGATTTCAGTCTGAGCCCCGAGTCTGCGCGGCGCGAGGACATGGAGCTGCTCCAGCCCGGTAATGAGCCGATGACGATTCCCATGGAAGTCGTCGCCGGCAAGATCCTCGACCGGCGCGGTGAACCACTCGCGATCGTTTCCGTGCTGCACGATCTCACGGAGCAGGCGGAGAACGAGCGGCTTTACGAAGAGCTCAAGAATTTCAGCAACGAGCTCGAAGCGCGTGTGCGTGCGGCAACAGCCGATCTCGGCGAGCAGAACGTCCGTCTGCAATGGCAGTCACGCGAGCTCGAGAAAGCCAACAGACTCAAGTCGGAATTTCTTGCGAGCATGTCGCACGAGCTGCGCACGCCTATCAACGCGCTGATCGGTTACACTGCGCTCATGCTGGACCGGATCTACGGCGATCTGAATGACCGGCAGGAAGAAGGTCTCGTTCGCATCCGCGCGGCGGCGCAGCATCTGCTCGCGCTCATCAACGACATCCTCGACCTCGCGAAGATCGAAGCTGGCCGCATGCCGCTGCATCTGGAAGACACGGTGCTGCAGGAGCTGATACGCGAGGCGTCGGTGCAGATCGATCCGCTCATCAAGAAGAAGGGACTGACGTACCGCTGGCTCGGCCCCGACGAGCCGCTTCACATGATGACTGATCGTACCAAGGTCAAGCAAATCATGCTGAACCTGCTCTCCAACGCCGTGAAATTCACCCACTCGGGAAGCGTCACCCTCACGGCGCGGCAGGAGGACGATCTGGTTCGGTTGGACGTGGCGGATACGGGGATCGGCATACGCAAGGAGGACCTGTCCGCCATATGGGACGACTTCCGGCAGGTGGACCAGTCGCGCACGCGCGAGTTCGGCGGAACGGGGCTGGGTCTCAGCATCACGCGAAAGCTGTCCGGGGCGCTGGGGGGCCGCGTGACTCTCAGCAGCGAGTACGGGAAGGGATCCACGTTTACCATCTTTCTGCCGATCCGCTCCGAGCCGCACAGCGAGCGGGATGGCTGAGGTCCGGCTGGATTCCTCACGTTGACATGCCCGCCCCGACACGTAGATTAACAACACGCCCCGCCGCGCCAGACGGGGCTTTTTTGTGTTTATGGGGTCGCCGGGGTTGACATGTTTGATGCGAATACACGCACCGTCGTAGTCGTCGGGGCGCAATGGGGAGATGAGGGAAAGGGCAAGCTCGTGGACGTGCTCTCGGAGCGCGCCGACTGGGTCGTCCGATACCAGGGAGGCGCCAACGCCGGCCACACGGTTGACCTGGGCGAGACGTCCTTCGTACTGCACCAGATTCCGAGCGGGATCCTGCACCCGGGGGTTCGTTGCGCCATCGGGAACGGTGTCGTGCTGGATCCCGAAACTCTCTTTACGGAGATAGACGAGCTGGTCAGCGACGGCGTGGACGTTGAGGGCCGGCTGTACATCAGCGAGCGGGCGCATCTGGTGCTGCCGTATCACAAGCTGGTCGATTCCAGCAGCGCAGCGAGTCGCGCGATCGGCACCACGGGGCGGGGAATCGGGCCAGCATACGAGGACAAGATCGCGCGACGCGGCGTACGCGTACTCGATCTGCGTCATCCGGATTCTCTGCTCCCGATCGTCGAAGCCGCCGTCGCCCACGCCAATGCGCAACTTGCCGCATGGGGCGTCACCGAGCGTGCTTCAGTCGCGGATACGATGACGCTGCTGGAGCGTCTGGCGCCGCGGCTGCTCTCGCTCGCGGATGACGTCGGACTCGCAATTCATCGCGCACAACGCAGCGGTGCGGCGGTTCTGCTCGAGGGAGCGCAAGGCTCGCTGCTCGACGTCGATCACGGGACGTATCCGTTCGTCACGTCCAGCACTACTACATCGGGCGGCGCGGCTGTCGGAGTCGGTATCGCGCCGAGTTCGCTGGACAGTTGCCTCGGAGTCGTCAAGGCGTACACGACGCGTGTGGGACAGGGGCCGCTGCCAACGGAATTCGCCGAGCCCCTTCAGTCGGAGATGCGCAAGCTCGGGAATGAATTTGGCGCGACTACCGGACGTGCGCGGCGCTGCGGCTGGTTCGACGCAGTAGTCGTGCGCTACGCGGTGCGCGTCAACGGACTCACGGACCTTGCGGTCACCAAGCTCGACGTGCTGGATACCCTGGACGAGGTCAGACTCTGCACCGCGTATCGCGTGGGCGAGGACGTATTCACCGAATTTCCCGGCGATCTCACCATGCTGAGTCACGCCGAGCCCGTGTACGAAACGTTCGCCGGATGGCGCACGTCGACGGCGGACGCGCGAACGCTGGAAGATCTTCCAGCCGCTGCGCGCGTGTATCTCGACAGAATCGAGCAGCTCGTCGAAGCGCCAATCACCTATGTCAGCGTCGGAACGCGACGCGACCAGATCATCGGACTGTAAAGAATGAATTACCCGGACGTGATGGAGAAGCTCGTATCGCTGTGCAAGCGGCGCGGCTACATCTTCCAGTCATCCGAGATATATGGCGGTACCGGGTCCGTATGGGACTACGGTCCGCTGGGCGTCGAGCTCAAGAAGAACATCAAGGATCGCTGGTGGCATGCGATGGTCCGCTCGCGCGACGACGTCGAAGGTCTGGATGCAGCGATCCTCATGAATCCGCGCGTGTGGGAAGCAAGCGGCCACGTCGCCGGCTTTGTCGATCCGCTGGTCGATTGCAAGGCGTGCAAGGGGCGTTTCCGCGCCGACAAGCTCGAGGACGCGCGCTGTCTGCGCAAGCCGAGCAAGCATCCTGGCGAGTTCGCGGATTGCCAGCTTACGGAGCCGCGTCAGTTCAACCTGATGTTCAAGACGTTCATGGGCGCGGTCGAGGAGACAGCGGCGACGGTTTATCTGCGCCCTGAAACGGCGCAGGGAATCTTCGTGAATTTCCTGAACGTGCAGCAGTCGATGCGCCAGAAGGTTCCGTTCGGAATCGCGCAGATCGGCAAGGCATTTCGTAACGAGATCACGCCCGGGAATTTCATATTCCGCACGCGTGAGTTCGAGCAGATGGAGATGCAGTTCTTCGTCGACCCCGACAAGTCGTCCGAGTGGTTCGACTACTGGAAGGGCGAACGCATGGCGTGGCATCGTTCGCTCGGTCTCACCGAAGCGCGGCTGGAATTCCATCAGCATACTCCGGCAGAGCTGGCGCACTACGCCAAGGCTGCGTTCGACGTGCAGTTCGACTTCGGTGGCACGCTCGGCTTCCAGGAAATCGAAGGCGTGCACAATCGCGGTGATTTTGATCTCAAGCAGCACACCGAGTTTTCCGGGAAGAAGCTGGAATACTTCGACCAGGCGGCCAATCGCCGCTACATCCCATGGGTGGTCGAGACCTCGGTCGGGGCGGATCGCGTCACGCTGGCGGTGCTCGTCAACGCATACCGCGAGGAGAGTGTTCCCGGCGAGGACGAGGGGCGTGTCGTTCTGGGCATCGACCCCGCACTCGCGCCTATCAAGGCCGCGGTATTTCCGCTCACCAAGAAGGACGGCCAGCCTGACATGGCGCACGCCATCGCAGACGGTCTGCGACCGCAGTTTCCGGTCGATTACGACGAATCGGGCAGCATCGGCAAGCGTTATCGCAGACAGGACGAAGTCGGAACTCCGTTCTGCATAACAGTCGACAGCGAGTCGGCGGCGGACAATTCGGTGACAGTCCGCGACCGCGACACGCTGGCGCAGGATCGCGTGAGCACCGGCGAGATCGCGCGGTACCTCGGCGACCGGCTCGCGCGATGAACCTGGAACGGTTGCGGGCTCGCGCGCAATCGTTCACCCAGGACGTCGCACGCGAGAGTTATCTCGCCTACTCTGGTCTCAAGTCGGAAGCAGCGCTGCAGACGATCTACGAGCGGTACGCCGACATACTGAGCGACGACGCTCTGTCCGAGTGCATCCAGCGATTTCGTGATGCTGCCCGCGATTCGGAAGACGCACGAGCAGCACGCATGATGCTCGAGTGGCAGGTGGAGTCACGCGTCGGCCGGCAGCTTGCCGCGCTGGACGAGCGTGAAGTCGCGCTCGAACATGCCGCCGTCATTCGAGTGGCGGACGGGCGCGTCATCCCATACCAACGTGTGGCGATCGACATTGCGAACAGCGGCGACGTGGCGGATCGGAGGGCGATCGATGAGGCGCGCGCGCGCACTGTCGCGGAGTCATTCGCGCCGCTGCGACTGGAGCGGCTTCAGCGAGAGCGCGATGCGGTCGAGTCACTCGGCATTGCCGCTGGATACAACTCGACGTTCGAGGCACTGAGCGGAATATCGCTCTCCACGCTCGCGGCGGAGTGCGAGACATTCCTCCACGACACCGAGGCAATGTGGAATTCGGTGCTGGACGAGCGGCTCAGGGCATTCGGCGTTCCGCGCGGCACAGCGACGCGGGCGGATTCGCTCGCACTGTTCAGACTGCGCGAGTTCGACGATGCATTTCCCGAATCGGCCATGGAGAGCATCATCCGGCGCAATTGCGCGGAGATGGGCATCGACGCCAACGCAACCGGACGCATCACGTTCGACATCGGCGATCGGTCCGGCAAGAGACCGCGCGCATTCTGTTCACCGGTGCGCATTCCGGATGAGGTATATCTCGTGCTGCGCCCGCACGGCGGGCAATCCGACTACGGCACGTTTCTGCACGAGCTCGGACACGCACTCCATTTTGGAAACACGCGCGCGGATTATCCGTTCGAGTATCGCTGGCTTGGCGACAATTCGGTTACCGAGAGCTACGCAATGCTGTTCGATCACCGGATGCAACAGCGCGCGTGGCTGCAACGCTACACAGGACTTGATAGAAACCGTGCAGGCGCGTTCCTGAGACTTGCAGGCTTCGAGGAATTGCATTTCGTCAGGCGCTACTGCGCGAAGCTGCTTTACGAGATACAGGTTTACAGCGGCGCCGTGGACTGGAACGCGCTACCGGACATCTACGTCGAGATACTCGCCGCCGCGACGGGATTCCAGTATCGGCCGGCCGACGCGTTCATCGACCTCGATTCGCGTTTCTATTCCACGCGGTATCTGCGCGCGTGGCAGCTCCAGGCGCTGCTGGACGAGGGACTGGTCGATCGGTTCGACGAGGATTGGTGGCGGAATCCCGCGGCGGGCCCCTGGATAATCGCCGAGCTGTTCGCCGAAGGGCAGCGCGAGAGCGCGAGCGAGGTCGGACTGCGCGCCGCGGTGGCTCGAATCAGCTTCGCGCCGCTCACGCGAAAAATCGAGTCGTTGCTGGAGTCCTGACTCTGGCAGCCCACGGGCGTCGCTGGTTAGATTTCGCCCATGGCGCAGACAGACAGAACTCTTCAGGAGACGCTCACTCCGCTCTCCCCGGCAGAGGTGCTTGATGCAGCCAAGCACTTCTTTTCGCGACGCAATTCGATCTATACCGCCTTCCTCGACATGGAAGGACCGACGTTCGTTTCGATGCGAGGCATGGGCGGCGAAGAGCTGGTCATCGGCGTGATGCAGCGAGACGGACTCACCGTTGTATCTGGATCGTCGTACATGTTCGATGGACAGGTAGCGCGGTTCCTCTCCTCGCTGCCGACCGCCGATCCGCCAGGAGTCGGGGCGATACCACGCGAGCTTCCCGAATCGGCGACGGTGACGGCATGAGCGCGACGTTCGCGAACTCGCTGCGCGCGCGAGACGGTGTGGTTTCGATCGGTGAGCCCACCGCTGGCAACGTGCTCAGCTTCCGGGTGCAGGCGCAGGAAGTGTGGGACGTTGTCCGCATCGACGCGCGCCCCTCGGAGTCGATACGCACTGCCAAGATGTACGCGCTGAACACACTCATCCCCGACGCGCTGTTCCCCGATGAGTTCTCGGTCAAGCTGAATGGCTGCGAGATATTCGACGAGTCGATTTCGCTGTCCAGAGCCGGAGTCTTGGACGGATCGACGTTGTTGGTCGCGCGCCGGAGGCGCCGTCCGGTAAGGTCGTAGGTGTGTAGGGGCAGGTCCCCGTGCCTGCCCCGATAATTCACCATCCACGCACACGGGCCATATGCATCGCACCGCGTTCATCTCCCACTCCGATTGCGGACGTCACGACACCGGATGGGGACATCCGGAACACGTCGGGCGCCTCGTCGCGATCATGCGCGCGGTGCGGAACGACTTCGATCTGTTCCAGCAACTGGAGCACGTCGAAGGACGTCACGCAACGGTCGATGAACTGTCACTCGTGCACGACCGCGGTTACGTCGAGTCTGTCCGCGCACTCTGCGCCCGTGGTGGCGGACGGCTCGACATCGACACCGTCGCCAGCGAGGGCTCGTGGGACGCGGCGACTGCCGCCGCCGGCTGCGTGCTCGACGCCGTCGACATGGCGATGGATGGACGCGCCACCCGCAGCTTCTCCGGCATACGCCCGCCCGGCCACCACGCAGTCCGCGACCGCGCGATGGGTTTCTGCATCTTCGGAACCGTCGCGCTCGGCGCGCACTACGCCCGCAAGGTCCACGGGCTCGAGCGCGTCCTGATCGTCGACTGGGACGTCCATCACGGCAACGGCACTCAGGCGCTGGTGCAGGACGACCCGGCGATTCGGTTCCTGTCCATGCATCAGTGGCCATTCTATCCCGGAACCGGCGCGGCATCCGACCACGGGCCGCACGGAACAGTGCTGAACGCTCCCATGGCGGCCGGCCTCGATCCAATGCAGTATGTCGAGACATTCGAACGATCGTTCGACACGTTGACCGACGATTTTCAGCCCGAGCTGATTCTCATCTCTGCTGGTTTCGACTGTCTCGCGGGCGACGCGATAGGCGGCTTTACGCTGGAAATGGAGCACGTAGATCGGCTGACGCGATTCGTTGCTTCGCGCGCAGACGCTGCCTGCGGGGGAAGGGTCGTGAGCGCGCTGGAAGGCGGTTACACGCCGCTTCGACTGGCCGAGGCGGTAGTTGTTCACATGCGCGCACTCGCCGGCCTGCCGCCAGCCGGATAGCTTTCGACAGATGCCCGAAGGGAACAGAACGACCCCGGCGCCGGCGGTGTTGCGGCTGGTGCAAATGGCGATCATCGACCGCTGGCGAGCTACGGGAGAGGATCTCTACCGTGAGGTCGCCCGGCTCGCCGACCTCGAGAAGGGGCAGGACGTCGTCGTGTCCGGTTGCGGGCGTGGCGTCACCACCGAATGGCTGGCGCTCCGCACGGGCGCATCGGTAACCGGCGTCGACCCGGACGACGAGGACATCACGCAGGCCGAGGAGCACGCGCGCGAGACCGGCCTGGGTATCAGCTACCAGCATGCAGAGTTGGATGACCTGCCGTACGAGACGGGCGTATTCGATGCGGCAATCGGCGAGCCGGAAATCGCCGCTGCCGCGAGCACTGGAAGGGCAGTCGCCGAGCTCGCGCGCGTCACCAAGCCGATGGGCGCGGTAGTGCTGCTCCAGCTGACATGGAGCTCCGATCTTTCGGCGTCGCGCCGCGAGCTGGTCGTCGAGCGTCTTGGGCTTCGCCCGCGCATGGTGGTCGAGTGGAAGCAGATGCTGCGCGAGGCTGGCGTCGTGGACATCCAGGTGAAGGACTGGACCAACGAGTGCGACGACGAGCTGGTACCGGACGGCGCCGATGCATCGCCGCGCCTCAACTGGCAGGCGAAGGTCCAGATCATGGGTCGGGCGCTGCGCAGGTCGGGTTGGGCCGAAGCGCGCCAGGCGCTCGTTCGCGAAACTGAATTGCTGCGCGATCTGTCGCGCGAGCGGTCGATGAACTTCTCCATCATCAAGGGAGTGAAGTGGCCGCACCCCATGCCGGCGGTCACGCATGGCTAGCGCCAGCGGCAAGTCCGGTCTGCGCTTCTACGGCGTGATCGACACGGACGCGGGCGACGCGGCGTTGCTCGAGCAGCAGAACGTGCAGCTCGTCAAATATCGCGATCTCGCTGCCGTCGTTGCGATTTCCCCGTACCTTCGCAGCGAGCCCAGTGACGCCGATCTTGCGGATTATGTCCGCGTGGTGGATGCCTTCAGCGCCAAGGGCACGATAGTTCCCGCGCCACCGGGGACGATATTCCGCGATGAAGTGGTGCTGGCTCGCTGGCTCGACGTTCACTACGCCAAGTTGCACGAGGCGATGGCCATCATCGAGCAACGCGAAGACGATCGTCCTCCCTACGATTACGTCCGCATGGAACTGGGCGCCTAGGTGTTCTGTCCCGGATGCGGATCATGGAACCGCGGTACTGCCGCGCGCTGCACTCGTTGCGATGCGGCGCTTCCTGCCGTGGCAGCGCGAGAGGAGCGGCCGGACGCCGACATCACGTCGCTGAGGCACGTGATCGGCGGACGGTACAGCGTCTCGCACCGCATCGGCGATGGCGGAATGGCGACCGTGTACTACGCGATGCACAACGCGCTGGACAGGCCGGTCGTGCTCAAGGTGCTGCATCCGCATCTGGCGCGCGACGCAGACATGCGCGAGCGGTTCAGGCGCGAGGCGGAGACCGCCGCGCAACTGGTGCATCCGCATATCTGCAACATCATCGACTTCGGCATGACCGAGCGGCACGTATACACGGTTATGCCGTATCTCTCGCGCGGGACGCTTGGCGACCGCATCTCGGGTCGCCGCTCGCTCCCGCCCGAGCGCGTCGCAGCTGTATGCGCGCAGGTTTCGAGCGCGCTCGACTACGCGCATCGGCATGGTGTGGTACACCGTGACATCAAGCCCGACAACGTCCTGTTCGACGAGGACGAGCACGCGGTGGTCACCGACTTCGGGATCGCAACCGCGCACTTCCGCGGTCGCATGACGGGAACGGGACACGTGATGGGCACGCCGCACTACATGTCGCCGGAGCAGGCGCGTGGTCGTCTGCTCGATGGCCGAAGCGATCTCTACACGCTCGGCATCGTCATGTACGAGACGCTGGTTGGATTCGTGCCGTTCGACGGTGCTGACATCTATTCGATAACGTCGAAGCACCTGGAAGAGGTTCCGGTATCACCTGACATCGTCGACTCGCGTGTGCCACCTGCGCTTGCCGCGGTCGTGATGCGTTGCCTCGCCAAGGATCCGTCGGCGCGGTATCAACGCGGCAACGATGTGGCTGACGCGTTGATCCAGTATCTCGCGCAGACTGGCGCACCCAACCCGGAAAAACGGAACGGCTGGTTCGCACGCACCTTGCCGTCGTTCGTTTTCACGTCCTGAACGTCGTTCGATGAACCTCTCGTGGGAGCGAGTCTCCCTCCACACCAGGCGTCCGTTCGTGATCTCTCGCTGGGGCTACGCCGGCCACGAGAACGTGATCGTCACCATCACCGATGATGACGGCGCGAGTGGCATGGGCGAAGCTGCACCCAATCGCTATTACGGCGAATCAGCCGATACGGTCGTCGCTGCCATGGAGCGGTACAAGCCCATAATCGAGTCCGCGCAATCGTGGTCCCTGGAAGCAACTGACGTCGCGCTCACGACTGCACTGCGCGGCAATGCCTCCGCTCGCGCCGCCGTCAGCTCCGCCATGCACGACCTTCATGCGCGCAAGGCCGGACTCCCGCTGCACAAGTTGTGGGGATTGAGTGCGGACGCCAGCCCGCTTTCGAGTTTTACGATCGCGATCGACGATGTCGAGGGATTGCGCCGGCGAGTGAGCGATGCGGCGGAATATCCGATTCTCAAGATCAAGCTTGGAACCGATCGCGACGATGAGATCGTGCGTACGGTGCGCGACGCAGCTCCCGACAAGGTATTGCGCGTGGATGCCAATGCGGCGTGGAGTCCGCAACAGGCGATCGAGCGCGCCGCGATGTTACGCGACAATGGCGTCGAATCTCTCGAGCAGCCCGTCGCTGCCGCAGACGTCGAGGGCATGCGTTTCGTACGCGAGCGCTGCGGGCTTCCTGTGATCGCAGACGAATCCTGCCTCGTCGCCGCCGACGTGCCACGTCTGGCCGGATCGTGTGACGCGATCAACATCAAGCTCGCAAAGTGCGGCAGTCTTCGCGAAGCGATCCGGCTCGTACACGTCGCGCGCGCGCACAACCTCGGCGTGATGGCCGGCTGCATGATCGAAACATCGCTCGGGATATCTGCCATAGCGCAGATCGCACCGCTTCTCGACACCGCCGATTTCGACGGCGCTGCACTGCTTGCCGAAGATCCCTTCGAAGGCGTGACGATCGCGGACGGCCGAGTGGGGCTTGTGGACTCGCCGGGCCTTGGCGTTACCCGGCGGCGATCGGCGTGACGGATCAGGCGCGCCGTCTGGTGGAGGTCGCGCTGCCGGTGCCGCTCTTCCAGACGTTCGTCTATTCACTCGACGGTGAGTACGAACACGAGGCACGGATCGGCAGCCGCGTCCTCGTTCCATTCCGCAAGCGGCACGAGATCGGGATAGTGGTGGCATTCGACGCTGCGCCACCGGCTCGCGGCGTCATCAAGGCTGTGTCGGCGGTGCCAGACGCCGGCCCTGCGCTGGACGATGGCCTTCTCGCGCTGTCGCGCTGGATCTCGGAGTATTACGTCGTCCCGCTGGGGATCGTGATGCGCACCGTCCTGCCAGCCCTGTTGACTGGCGCCGCGCAACCGCATCCCAACGTGAAGACGCGGCGCATCGTACGCATTCGAGACGACATCCCCACGTTACTTCAGCGGGAGAAGGCGTTCGCGCGCGCACCGCAGCAGCGTGCGCTGTTCGAGCTCATCGAGTCGCTCGGCGGCGCAACGAGCGTGGAGCACCTCCTGCAGCAGCTCAAATTCTCTCCATCGGTGCTCAAGGCGCTGGAGAAACGCGCGCTCATCAGCATCGATCGCGAGCGTGTCGAGCGAGATCCGTTCGCAGCGCGCGTCGGGCGGAGCGAGCCGCGGCACGTGCCGACGCCCGAGCAGCTGGCGGTGATAAATCGGATGGGAACGGCGCGGCCGGGCGAGGTGTTCCTATTGCACGGCGTGACCGGCAGTGGCAAGACGCTGGTGTACATCGAGCTCTTGCGCGAGATCGTCGAGCGCCGCGGCAAGACGGCCATCGTGCTGGTGCCGGAGATTGCGCTGACTCCGCAGACCGTCGATCGGTTCCGCGCGGTATTCGGCGACGATGTCGCGGTGCTGCACAGCGCGCTGAGCGACGGCGAGCGATATGACGCGTGGCTCGCACTCAAGCGCGGAGAGAAGCGAATAGCTGTAGGCGCGCGGTCGGCGGTGTTCGCACCGCTCACGAATATCGGTGCGATCATCGTCGATGAGGAGCACGAGTCCAGCTACAAGCAGGGCGAGACGCCGCGCTATCATGCGCGCGAGGCTGCGATCGTGCGCGCCACGCAGGAAGGCGCCGTGGTCGTGCTCGGCAGCGCGACTCCTTCGCTGGAGAGCTGGACCAACGCGGCCGCGGCGAAGTTCACGTTGCTGTCGCTGCCCGATCGTGTAGGTGGCGCGACGCTGCCCACTGTTGCGGTCGTGGATCTGCGCAAGGCGGTGGTCGACTCGGCTGCCACTGCGGGGGAGGATGACTATCAGAGAGTCGTAACCGGGCCGCTCGACGCCGCGATTCGAGCGAGACTCGATCGCGGAGAGCAGAGCATCCTGCTGCTCAACCGCCGTGGCTACTCGGCGTTCGTGCAGTGCGAGAATTGCGGCAACGTCGCGACCTGCCCCAACTGCAGCATAACGCTCACGTATCATCGCTCTCCCGAACGGCTGGTATGTCATTACTGCATGCATCAGGAGGAGCCGCAGCGTGTGTGCAATCGGTGCGGCGGAGCGACGCTGCGACGCCGCGGGCTCGGCACGCAGCAGGTGGAGCGCCTGATCTGCGAGCGCTTTCCGTCGGCGCGTGTTGCGCGCATGGATGTCGACACGACGTCGGGAAAGTGGGCGCACGCGGAGATCCTGGATCGCGTGGGCGCAGGCGAGGTCGACATCCTGCTCGGCACGCAGATGATCGCGAAGGGGCTTGATTTCCCGAATGTTACGCTTGTCGGAGTAATCGACGCCGACGTCGGTATCAACCTGCCCGACTTCCGTGCGAGCGAGCGGTGCTTCCAGCTTCTGAGCCAGGTCGCAGGACGTGCTGGGCGCGGCGCACGCGGCGGTGAAGTACTCATTCAGACGCGAGTGCCGAGCCATCATGCAGTGAAGTGTGCGGTGACTCACGACTACATGTCGTTCGTCGCTGAAGAATTGGCCGGACGAGTACAACCTGTGTATCCGCCGAACAACAGGCTCGCGAACATCGTGTTCAGCGGCAGCGTGGAGTCGGGCGTCGCGGACCTCGCGATTGCTGGCGCGGCCTGGCTGCGGCGTCTGGTTCGCGTGCGGGAGAGTCCCGGGCTTACGATAATCGGGCCAGCGCCATGCGCGGTCGAGCGCATCAAGACGCGCTGGCGCTGGCATGTATTGCTCAAGAGTGAGCACCCGCACGAGCTCACGCGGGTCGGCCGATATTTCCTCGAGCGATTTCCCGTGCCGGCCAGAGACGGGCTGCGAGTGACTTTCGATCGCGATCCGGTAACCTTGCTGTGACCGCGCATCATCTGGCAACGTCACATGCCGGCGGTTTGCATCGAACGGCTATACGGTAATCTTCGCACCCAGTATCCGTCGTCGTACCGGTGGGACCTCAAGCTGTACACGGGCATCATCGCGCACTTCAGGTTTCCTCGAAGACCTGGCTCGTACATCGAGCCAGTGAAAGAGTTGCCAGATGCGGCCGGGTTAAGCCGCCGCCGAGCGACAGAATTGCACCGCTCATACTACCAAAAGCTCCGCTTGCCACGCGGCAACTTACAAGACGTGGCAAGATCGGGTCGCTTTGCTTGCTATACCGTGATAAGTCCTGACCGTGCCCTGGCTGGTCACACTGATGGCGCATCGTCCACGGCAGCGGCAAACGGGACGCATGTAACATCGGGCAGGCCTTACTTGGGAACCCTAGGAGCGGTGTCAATGATTCAGACCCGGCAAGCTGTCGCAATTACCCAGCCCCGTGTTTTATAGCGGTTGCATGTTGTTCGCTTCTGATTATCGCATTCGGCTGCGTTGATCAAAGCGATGTGCCGACGCAACCAGCGCAGGCAATGAGCGCTGCCGCTGACGTGGAATCCGCGCAACAGTCTCCGGGTCCCTGTTATGTACAGACACCTGCCGGCTGGTATCACGTAAGTTGCATTTTGATGCTCTGGGACTGCAGTTCGATCAAAACGTTCAATACTTTCCGCCCTGTCCCGCTCCTGGTTGCACGCGTTCCTATTATCGGGCGCAGTCCAACGACATCGTCGGTGTGATCGGAAATGGGCTGCTCGACGTCGATCGGTGCGGAATCTTCTACCTCATCGGTGGAGCTGGCGCCTACGGGGCTTTCGTCCCATCCGCGGAACGACACCTCGGCGTGTCAGGGGGAGCAGGAATCACGCTGCCGGTACGCACGGACTTGCGGATTTATGTAGAAGCAGCCGGGCATCACCTTTTTGGTCGCACCGCTGGGCCGTCCCGGTTCGTGCCGATCACGATAGGATTGCGTTACTGAATCGCTTCACGGAGCGATTGCCACGGGCGCGCCCGTACGCCACCTTTCTATCCATGAACGAAACCACAGAACGTTTCTTCCGCGAGATCTCCGATCGCGTCGGCTATGACCAGGTCGCGGAGCTGTACCTCTTTCCGGTCATCCGTCAGTCAGGCGTCGAGGCAGCGGTCGCCGTTGTCGCGGCGTATCCGGATCCTTCTGTCGAGTCACACGAGCCACGGCACGTCGTCTATTCCGCGAGCTATCGCTCTACGGTCAAGGGAACAGACCGTGGAAAATGGACGGTCGAGATCGTCGCCGAGGCGGACGCGCCGCTCGTGACAATCGAGGAAGTAGTTCGTGGAGTCGTTCAGCGAAGCGGCGAACAGTTTCAACCCGAGCAGTTCACCGGCGCGGAGTTCAGAGCGATCGTACCAGCTCCACAAGTCGCGCAATCGGAACCGGCTTGAGCAGCACGTCGACGCAACCAGCCTCGATGCACCGCTCCCTAAGCTCGTCGTCGTCGTGGCCGGTAAGCGCAATTGTGCTGCGCGGTGCGTGATCGTCTGCACGCAAACGCTCGAGAATCGTAAGACCGTCGCCGTCCGGTAGCGTGAGATCGAGCAGCATCACCTCCGGTGCACGCGCAGTCGCCGTCGCTATTGCATCCTTGACGGTCGAGGCGACATCCACTTCGTAGCCGCTCTCCTCGAATAGCAGTCGCAGCGCCGACGCGACGATCGCGCTGTCTTCAACGATGAGCAGACGCGTTCGTGGCACTAGGAATAGTAAGCGTGAAGCGAGCGCCCTCGCCGGGCTTGCTCTCCACCCAGAGGCGCCCGCCGTGCAACTCCACCAGCCTGCGCGCGATCGTCAGTCCGAGTCCGGTGCCGTGGTGCAGTCGCGACGCCGACGAGTCGACTTGAGCGAATTCGTCGAACACGAGCTCCTGATGCTCCGGGGCGATTCCGATTCCCGTATCACCGACTTCTACGAAATGCGCCGGCTGGTTTTCATCCTCGCCGTACCACGCGCGAACCCATACGTGTCCGCCATCCGGCGTGAAGTCGATCGCGTTGCCGATCAGGTTGTTGAGGACGTGCGTGAGCTTCTCGCGATCTGCCGTAAGAGTGGGAAGCGACTCCGGAATCTCGGTCGCGACCGAGAGGTTGCGTCGTCGCGCGATCGCCTCGTTGATGGCACTCGCCTGTCGCACCACATCTCCGAGGTCGAAATCGGTCGCTACGAGTCGCAACCTGTTCGCCGTCGCCTTCGCGTAGGTGAGAATCTCACCGACCATGTCCAGCAGTTGCCGTCCGCCGGAAATGATTCCGCCTACGCTTTCCAGCTGACGTGGCGACATCGGTCCCAATATTCCGTCGCGCAGAATTTCCGCGTGCGTTATGATCGCGGTGAGGGGCGTGCGCAGATCGTGCGAGATGTTGGATAAAAACTGCGTCTTGAGAGCGTCGCGCGAGCGCAGCTCGGCGAGCTCTCGGCGGGCCTGTTGCAGCTCGGCCTCGAGCGCCGCGGCACGAAGATCAAGGGCTGCCGCGGATTCCGTTACGCTCATATGCCGAAAAGGTAAACCACGGGCGCGATCGCCTCAACCAACGGCGGTTTCGACCTCTTCCACGAGTTGCTGGCGGCGGAGCAGGGCCCAGTAGCGCCCCTCGGCAGCCAACAGATCTGCATGGGTGCCACGCTCGACGATCCGGCCGTCGTCCAGCACCAGGATCATCGCCGCGTCGCGCAGTGCGCTCGCCCTGTGCGATGCTATTACGGCAGTGCGCCGCGAGAGCGCGGAGCGCAAGCCGGCCAGTATCTGGGCCTCCGTATGCGTGTCGACGGCGGAGAGCGCGTCGTCCAGCAAAACGATTGCCGGCCGCCTTGCGAGCGCGCGCGCCAGGGTAGCGCGCTGCTTCTGTCCGCCGGAGAGATTGATACCGCGCTCGCCGAGCACTGTTTCGTAGCCGTCGGGGAAGGCCGCGATTGCCTCGTCCAGCTGCGCGATCTTCGCGGCGTCGCGCCAGGCTTCCGGGTCGTCCTCGGGGCCAAGTCCGTATGCCAGATTTGCAGCGATCGTATCGCTGAAGAGCAGGCTTTCCTGCGGAACGTAGCCGATCTCGCGACGCAACTCGTCCAGTGGGATGCGGTCGATCGGAACGCCGTCGATCAGAACCTGACCGCGTTGCGGGTCGTAAACACGGGCGATCAGATCGATGAGCGCACTCTTGCCGCTTCCGGTCGCTCCGACGATGCCGGCGGTTGCGCCTGACGGTATGATGAAGCTCACATCATCGAGTACCCAGCGCGGCTCGTCGGTCCCGGTAGTGGGGAAGTGGAAGCTCACGTTGCGGAATTCGATCGACCTTCCATCGCTCGCCGGTGGAAGATGCAGCACCGGGTCGTGTGTTACGATGCGGGGTTGCTCGTCCATTATGTGAAGCAGCCGGCCCATGGATGCATCGCCGCGCTGGAAGAGATTGATTACCCAGCCGAGTGCGATGAGAGGCCATGTCAGCATGGTGAGATACATGCCGAACGCGACGAACGCACCAATGGAAATGACGCCGCGCAGCGCCAGCACGCCGCCAGCGCCGAGCACGATTACGGCACCCACGCCAGCCAGCATCGCGAACAGCGGATGCATGACTCCCCACAGGCGCACGAGCGCCATGTTGCGCGTGAGGTACTCCTCGTTCAACTCGCCGAAGTGTGCAATCTCGGAGTCTTCCTGGCGGTACGCGCGCACGATCCGGACGCCCGTCAGGTTTTCCTGAGCGTGTGTAGTGAGTGACGAGAAGTGTTCCTGCACCGATTCGAAGCGCGTGTGGATCAGCTTGGCGAGCCGCACGCTGATGATCGGCAAGACAATCATCGGGCACAGCGCGAGCAGCGTTAGCCTCACGTCGATGCGCGACATGAAGTACAGCGCGAAGATCCCGCCGAATATCGTATTGGTGAGATACATGATGGCCGGTCCGGCCGTCATCCGCACCGCGCCCAGATCGTTGGTCAGGCGCGCCATTATGTCGCCGGTCCGCGTGCGCGTGAAGTACGACGCGTCCAGCGCTTCGAGATGCTCGAACAGTTGATTCCGAAGGTCGTACTCGACCCACCTGCTCAATCCGTTCATCCACTCGCGCATGCCGTAGCGCAAGGCGCCGCCAACCAGAGCGGTCCCGACAAGCGCTCCGGCCAGCGCCCAGACGGAACTGACCGCAACGCCCGCCCGAATCGCATCGATTGCGCGCTGTAATATCCATGGTATCACAGATGTGATGCCAGCCGCCAGGACCACAAACGCAAGCCCTGTAACGAGTTGCGTCCTGTATGGCCGAAAGTACGGGATCAGGCGGCGAAGATTGGGAAGCAAGTTTGGCACACCGATTGCGCGTTGAACGGGACTGACCCTGATAAAGCCATTCTTAGAGGAGCCCCATGTCAAAATATATGCAGCGTGCGCGTGCGTTAGTTGCGGTCCCGGCAGTGCTGGCGCTGGTCGCTGTTGCCGCATGCAGCGGTGAGAAGAAGAACGACACACTCGCACAGGACTCGACGCTCAATCGCGACATGCAGCTCGCCAACGCGGACACCGCGGCGAAGCCGGCATTGAACGACGTGCCAGCGACCAAGACGCCGGCTCCCGCGCCTTCGGCCTCCGCCACCAGACCGCGCACGACTACACCATCACGGCCGGCGCCCACCAGGTCGAGCACGCCAACGCGGTCCACGACCGCGAGCGGCAACACGGTAACGCGCACGCCCGGCGCGGCTGAAACTCCGCTCGGCACAATCGCCGCCGGTACGTCGATCGCGCTCACGTCCAACTCGCGCATCTGCACCAATACGAATCACGTGGGTGAGACTGTAACGGCAACCGTTGCAAACTCGGTCACCGGTTCCAACGGCGCGACGATCCCGGCAGGCGCCAAGGCTTCGCTCGAGATCACGCAGCTCAAGCGCAGCGAGAACATCAACGACAAGATCGAAATGAGCTTCCGCGTGAAGTCCATCAGCTTCGGCGGACACACGTATCCGGTGACTGCGTCGGTCAGCTCCGCGCAGGTTGATCGCGTCAAGAATCAGCCGACCAGCAAGGACGTCCAGAAAGTCGGAACCGGCGCGGCTGTTGGAGCGGTGGTCGGACAGATACTCGGTCACAGCACCAAGTCGACCATCATCGGCGGTGCGGTGGGCGCGGCCGCGGGTGCCGGCGCGGCTGCCACCACGGCCAATTACGAAGGTTGCGTCCCGAACGGCGGCAATATCACCATCGCGCTGCAGGATCCGATTCAGGTCCACACCAGCTGATCGGCTGCTCGGTCCGAGCAACACCATGAAAAGCCCCGCTCGCCCGAGCGGGGCTTTTTTCATACATGGTTGCCGCCGTCGCGGTGCTGTAACTTTCCCGTCGTGCTAGATCACAGAGCAACCGAGCAGCGCAACCCGCGCACCGCGAACATCGACCTCGCGTCCGCGGAAGAGATAGTTGCGCTCATGAATCATGAAGACGCCACGATCGCCGGCGTGGTGGCAGGCCAGAGTGAAGCTATCGCGCGCGCGGTAGATACTGCCGCATCCACTTTTCGTGCCGGCGGTCGTCTCTTCTACGTCGGCGCGGGCACATCCGGCAGGCTCGGCGTGCTGGACGCGAGCGAATGTCCGCCGACCTTCGGGACCGACCCCGAGATGGTGCAGGGAATCATTGCGGGCGGTGCGCCGGCCCTCACGCGCTCGCAGGAGGGCGCAGAGGACAGTCCTGCAACGGGCGCCAGGGAGATGGACACACGAAACGTCGGCCCACTCGATTTCGTGGTCGGCATCGCAGCGTCGGGGACCACACCGTTCGTGCACGGCGCGATTCACCGCGCACGCGCGTTGGGCGCGCACACGGCAATCGTTGCGTGCACTCGACCGCCGGATTCACTGCTTGTGGATTGCGACATCGCGATTGTGCCAGTTGTCGGTCCCGAAGTCGTTACGGGATCCACCCGCCTCAAGGCCGGAACTGCGACAAAGCTCGTGCTCAACACGATCACGACCGGCGCGATGATTCTGCTTGGCAAGACGTACGGCAACCTGATGGTCGACATGCGCGCGACCAACGCCAAGCTCACCGATCGTGCAGAGCGAATCATGATCGAGGTTACGGGCGTCTCGCGCGAGCGTGCACGGGAGCTGCTGGCCGCGGCGGGCGGACTCGTGAAGACAGCGATAGTGATGCAGATGATGAGCGTCGATCGCGTCGCGGCGGAGCGCATGTTGTCGGAGCATGGCGGAGTGATACGGCGCGTCGTTCCGGGAGCGCCGCCGCCCGTTGCAGATGAGTGACGCTGACGGAGTCGCCGCCGGGCCTGCGGACGGTATCTACGTTGGCCTGATGTCCGGCACGTCGCTGGACGGAATTTCTGCGGCTGTCGTGCGCTTCGCCAGCGCCGGCGAGCGAATCGAGCACGAGCTGCTGGCGTTCAGCGGCAGCGCGTACAGCGGAGAACAGCGCGAGCGACTCGCGTCGGCGATGAATCGCGGAACCGCCGAGGAATATTGCGCACTGTCATTCGATCTTGGGGAGTGGCTCGCTTCCGCGGCGCTCTCCGTCATCCAGAGTGCGCACATCGACGCGGGTCAGGTTCGTGCAATCGCCTCTCATGGACAGACGCTCTGGCATTCACCCCGTCGCGCAACGTGGCAGGTCGGAGAATCCGCTGTAATCGCGGAGCGCACCGGCGTCGACGTCGTATCGGATTTTCGTGTTCGCGACGTTGCCGCGGGCGGCGAGGGAGCGCCGCTCGTTCCAATTGCGGACGCGTTGCTGTACTCGAGCAGCAGCAAGTGCCGCCTGCTCCAGAACATTGGCGGCATCGGGAACGTGACGGTTGTTCCGCCGGGCGGGGACGTCGCGGGCGTGCGCGCGTTCGACACCGGACCAGGGGTGGTCTTGATCGATCATCTCGTGCGGGAGTTGTATCCCGGCGTTCGCTTTGACGC
>DATNCZ010000309.1:0-3533 GCA_035553335.1 Gemmatimonadaceae bacterium | reverse complement strand
TCCAGACCAATGTCACCGGTTTGCGGCAGCGCGCCGGGCGGCGCGAGCAGCTGCATCATCTTGAGCACGGACGCCGCGAGCGCCAGTCCGGCCATGGCGCCAAGCATCGCCAGCAACAAACCTTCGGTGGTAAGCTGGCGCAGCATTCTTGCGCGCTTTGCGCCGAGCGCCGCACGAATCGCTATCTCGCCACGGCGGGCGGCACCGGCGGCAAGCAGCGTGCTCGCGACGTTCGTGCATGCAACGAGCAGTACGAGCGCAGCTGCACCGAGCAACAAGAGCAGCGGACTCCGCACAGATCCGACGAGATCGTCGTGCAGCGTCTTGAGTGTGAAGCCGTAGGCATCCATCCCCGTGCCATACGTACCCTTGAGACGCTTGTAGATGAGATCGAGGTCGCTCTGCGCCTGCGAGACCGTCACGCCATCCCGAAGTCGTGCGACGACTTGAAGGTTGTGAGCCGTTCTCGTTGGCCCAAGGTCCAGCGCCTCCGGAATCCACACTTCGGTAGCATCCGGGAAGTGAAACCCCCTGGGCATTACGCCAACGATCTGGTAACTGGCACCTTCTATTTTGAGCGTGTGACCATCGAGGCTGGTTGCGCTGCCCAGACGATCGCGCCAGTAATCGGAACTCACCAGCGCTGCTGCCGGCCCGCCCTGCGATGTTTCCTCGCGCGTGAAGGAACGACCAATTACGGGGCTCACGCGCATTACCGGAATGAAATCCGTCGAGACGTGGGCGACTCCGGCAAGCACCGGCTCACTTCCGCCGACCACCGTGGTTTGCCAGTCGCCGTAGAACGCAATTCTACTGAAGCTTCGACTCTGATCTCGTATATCGGCAAAGTTGGGATTCGCGATGCGCATGCTACCACCGGACTTCGTACGCTCGGCGAGTGTTACTATCCGGTCCGATTGGGGATACGGCAGCGGCCTCAGCAACACGCCGTTGACGACACTGAACACCGCCGTAGTGGCGCCGATGCCCAGCGCAAGCGTGAGCACCGCGAGCGCGGTGAATCCCCAGTTGTTGCGCAGCCGGCGTCCGGCGTAACGCAGGTCGCGCAGGAAGGATTCGAGCAGCCGGTCCTGGGCTCCGTCTACCTGTTGTGAAGTCATTGCAGTCTCACCCGGCTTTGCGTATCCGAGCCGGACATGTCTGATGTGATGATCCTGTCACCCGCGCTCAAACCCTGGACAACTTCGACCATGTTCACCGAGGCGCGTCCCAGTTTCACGTTCACCCGCTGAGCTTCCTTGCCACCGTTGGTAAGCTTGAAGATTCCGACCGTGCTCTCAGGCTCGCCGTACGCCGGACGGCCCACGTAAAGCACGTTTTTCAACCGATCCAGCTCGATCGTGCCGTCGACGCTGAGATCCGGCCGCGCGCCCTTTGGCAACGCACCGTCGAGCCCGACGTCCACCTCGACCGTTCCATTCACGGCGCCTGGATCGATGCGTATGACGTGGCCGGGAATCAATCCGTTGCGCGTATCGATCGAAGCAACTTGCCCGATCTGAATATCCTTCGCCTGCGTCTCGGGAATGTGGAGCACCGCTTTCAGTCGACCGGGCTGCGCGACTTTCGCGAGATTGGTACCTGGAAGCACGTACTGACCTGGTTCGAGCGACAATTCGGTTACCTGGCCCGCCGCGCCCGCGCGAACCTGCATCGATGCTATGCGACTCTGCTGGAACTGCGCGATGTCGCGCAACTTGTCGACCTGTGATTTCTGCAGCTCGATCTGTTGCGCAATCGACTGTGACATCACATCGAGCCGCTGCTTCTCGATCGCCATTCTCGCCTTGAGCTCGACGGCCTTATCCTTCGCCTTGCTGACGTCCATCGGAGCGAGAAGGCCCTTCGCAAGAAACCCCTTCTTCTCCAGCTCGTCGAAGGCGGTCGCGTTGCGCATCGCGTCGTTGTAGTCGGACGTCGTCGTCGCGACGACCCCTTCCTGCGCGAGCTTCTGCGTCGACAGGCTGATCCTGAGGTTCACGAGCGCAGCCTCGGCGGCGTTCAACTGCTGTTGCGCGCTCAGCGCTTCGAGCTGCACGTCGGGATTGCTCAGCTCAAGTAGAGTTGTCGTGTCGGTGACCGTCGCGCCAGGGCGCACGTCGATTCGATCCACGCGTCCGGCGGTTATCGCCGACACCCAGCGAATCTGTTCAGGCACGAGCGAGCCGGGACCGCGGACGTCGATCACCATGTCACCGCGCCGGACCGAATCGATCACGACTGACGACCTGTCCACGCTCGGCGCCGCAGGCTTGAGGCTCGCGACGCCGATGACCACCGCGATTATCGCGAGCAGCCCGATGCCTCCATATATGTAGCGCCGTCTGTTCGGCGCGCGTTCACGCGGTATGTCCACTTAGATTCTTTGCTCTGTTATATGTGTTGTGTGTCGCTCAGTCAGCACGGAGGGCCTCTACCGGGTCAACGCTCATTGCGCGCTGCGCTGGTACGTAGCTCGCGAGGACTGCGATGAGCAGCATGATTATGGAAACGACGATCAACGTCGTTGGATCGGTGGGACTTACACCGTACAATACAGAGCTGAGTACGCGCGTTATCGCAACCGTCGCGAGGATTCCAATCACGATCCCCGCCACCGCGAACTGCACTGACTGTCTTACCACCATCGTACCGACACGTGACGCATGTGCGCCGAGTGCCATGCGAATTCCGATCTCGCCACGACGTCTGCCGACGATGTACGAGATCACGCCGTAGATACCGATCGCGCTCAGGATCAACGCCATCGAAGCAGCGATCCCGAGCAGCGTCATTGTGAACGAGAGCCGGATCATCGAGCGTGCGACTATGTCGCCCATCGGTCTGACATTGCCGAGGGGAACATCGGGATCCATCTCCTGGAGGATACGTCGGAGCGATCCAGCCAATGCAGTTGGTGGTACGCCGGTCGAGCGAAGCACGAGCGTCATCGTCCTCACCGGTCCTTCCAGGTATGTATCCGCAATTGGCAGCAACGGATAAAAGACCGCCTCGGCCGGCGGATCGCTCAACGCCGAGCCGTGAATGTCGTCACTGATTCCTACGACGCGATAGAAGGGTGGCTTGCGCGTACCGAGTTTGATTCCCTTCCCGATCGCGTCCTGGCCCGGCCAGAGGCGCGCGGCCAGCGCCCTCGTGACGACGACGCCAGCGGTATGCGACTCGACGTCGCTCCAATTCGGCTCGGAGCCGCGCAGCTTGATGCCGAGTGCACTGAAATACCCAGGTGAAATCGTCTTGGCACCGATGCAACCGACCCCTCGTCCTCCGTCCTCGCCAGGATTCTCGATTGCCATTCCAGAGCAGCCGCTGAAGCCGCCGATTGCAGTACCGTCGTTGGACGGGCCGAGCGGAACCACTTCACCCGCGCCTGCAACCTGAACTCCGGGGATCGCGGCGATGCGTGTCAGCAGGCCGTGATAGAAACCCTCCACCTGCTCCATCGTCGAGTACCGAGCGGCAGGCAGGCTCAACTCCGCAGTCAGAACATTCGAAGGGTCGAACCCGGGTGA
>DATNCZ010000308.1:0-5306 GCA_035553335.1 Gemmatimonadaceae bacterium | reverse complement strand
CAGTCGCGTGCACGAACACGTTCTCACCAGCGAGGAGCCGGCGACACTCGGCGCTGCGCTGCTGCACTACCCGTACGCGTCGCAGGACGTTTACTTCGAGAAGTTCGTGCGCTACAGCCGCTGGTGGGCAGAAGATCAATCGCGGCGCGGCAGGCGTGGCTCGATCGCGGCGATCATCTTCAAGCCGCCGGCGCGCTTCATCTCGATGTTCATCTTTCGCATGGGATTCCTCGACGGCGCGCGTGGGGCGGTACTGGCGTCGCTCGCTGCCGCGAGTGTGTGCGCAAAGTACGTTCGACTATGGGCCATGCAGTGCGAGTCCTGATCATCGGAAGCTCCAATCCGTGGCGCATGGAGGCTGCGACCGAGCGTGCGCTGCGTCGAGCGGGGCACGAGACCCTGATTGTCGACGACCGGCGAACCAAGCGGGCGATCGGGTGGCGAATGACCCAGCACATGGTTCGTGCGCGCGCTCGGCATTTCAGACCGGATTTCATCTTTCTGTCCAAGTGTCTCGCACTGGATCTGGAGCCCGTTCGCCGGTTGGTGGGCGATACGCAGAACGCGATGTGGTATCACGATCCGCAGTGGTTCCGCGATACCGACCGGCCCGACATCGGCCACATCCTGGCTGTCGGCCGGCTCGCGCATACTTTTTTCGTCACCGGCTTCGATGCCGAATGGCGCGCGTTGGGCACCAACGCGAAATTTCTTCCAGCAGCTGGCGATTCCGGAATCAGGCCTGTCGCACCCGATCCATCGTACGCAGCCGATGCGGCGTTCATTGGAACGGGCTACGACCCATCGCGCGCGGAGCTATTACTCGAGCTCGCCAGACATCACGACGTCCGCGTCTACGGCCCGGGATGGGAGCGCTGGCGCGGCGAGCTCAAGTGGAACGGGCGCAGCATCGAGGGGAAGGAATTCGCGCAGGTCTGTTCCAGCTCGGCGGTCGTACTTGGCATCAATCCGTCGCGCGCTGCTGGTGGGATCAGCTACACCTCCGATCGGACGTGGATGGTGATGCTCGCGGGCGCGTTCTATCTAGGTCACGGCACCGCCGGTGTCACGCAATTTCTGATCGACGGAAAGCACTGCGCGTGGTACACCGACGCCGGAGACTGCGCCACCAAGCTCGACCATTATCTCCGCGACCCTGCGGCCCGCGAGCGGATCAGGCGCGAAGGTGAGCAATTCGTTCGCAGGAACCACACGTACGATCAGCGCATCGCCAATCTCCTGTCCGGCGAGGCGTGGACGGCTGCATCGATAACAGGATAGCACTGTTGCAACATCTTTTCGTTACAAGGGACTTCCTTCCCGCATTGAGCGGCGCGGCGCGTTGCCACGTTGCGCTGGCGCGGCAGTATCCGGAGCCGATGTCGGTCTCGACCGTCGCAACGCGTGAGTCGGCCAGCCACGATGCCGCGGAAGAATACAAGATCGAGAGGCAATCCTTCGGATATGACGCCGCCGACGGCTTGATCAGTCGCATGCGGTGGCAGCGCTGGCTTGCTGGGCGCTGCAAGGGACGTGTCCAGGTTCTGCACTGCGGTGGGGTTGGTGTCGCGGGACGCGTGGTGCGGAGCGCGCACAAACGCGCACGGATTCCCTACATCATGCATGTCAGTGCACGCGATTTGAATCGCGCGCGCGAGATGGCGCGTGCGGGATGGTCGAGTCGCCGCTCGGTGCGGATGCTGCTCGGCGATGCGGCCGGCGTCGTTGCCACGACCGACTACGTAGCGATTCTCACGCGTGAGCTCATGCAGGAGATCGGCATCACGCAGCCGCCGCCGGTGGCGGCGCCCGGCCTGGGCACCGATCCGAATCTGTTCGGTCCCGGGCGTGATAGCGGGACGCTCCGGCAGCGCTGGGGGATCCGGCGCGCGCCGATCGTGCTCACCGTCGCGCGGCTCGTGCCACACAAGGGACAGGACGCCGGCATCGAGGCGATTGCGTTGCTCCGCGACGAGTTCCCGAACCTGCGATACGTTCTGGTCGGTGAGGGGAGCGACGAAGCTCGCTTACGTAATCTCGCGGCTGACATGAACGTCATGGACCGCGTCGGCTTCGCCGGTCCGATGCGCGATGACGAGTTGCCCGAGGCATATGCGACGTCGACCATTTACCTTGACGCATCACGCCCCGCCCCGGATGCGAGTCTCGCTGCGAATGGAATCTCGCTGATCGAAGCTCAGGCCACCGCACTTCCCGTGGTCACGAGCGACGCCGGCGGCGTACGTTCGCTCGTTCGCGAAGGCGAGTGCGGGATCATCGTCGAGCCGGCAAACGCGCAGACCATTGCAGATGCGCTCGCCGTTCTGTTGCGCGACGCGGACAAGCGAAGTGAGATGGGCATGGCAGGCCGAGAGGCCGTGGAGACTCGCATGAACTGGCACCGCGTGGCG
This sequence comes from Gemmatimonadaceae bacterium, assembly GCA_035553335.1. Classification (GTDB taxonomy): domain Bacteria; phylum Gemmatimonadota; class Gemmatimonadetes; order Gemmatimonadales; family Gemmatimonadaceae; genus Fen-1247. Next base: position 2,895 of record DATNCZ010000308.1, on the reverse strand, counting down.
CACGACACCGCACGATTCGTCCGGGAGTGCGTCGCGAATGGCTGATGCACCACGGCCGACCGCGTCGCATCGCGCCGAATACTACGCTCTCCGTACCGTCGTTGGTACGCTGCACGCGCTCCCGTGGAATGTCGCGTGCGGGTTCGGATCCAGGCTCGGCACCATCGGCTACCGGCCGCTCGGTATACGCAGACACGTCGTCGAGCGCCAGATCGCCGCGGCATTTCCGGAATTGTCCGAACACGAAGTGAATGTCCTCGCGCTAAAGGCCTACGCGCATCTCGGGCGCTCGTCCATAGAGACCGCGTTGCTTCCTTCGATCGGCCAGAAAGGTGTGCTCGACATGGTCGAGTCCGTCGAGGGATTCGAGCTGGTGGAGGACGCGATTTCACGCGGCGCTGGCGCTGTGCTCGTAACCGGCCATCTCGGCAACTGGGAGCTCGCTGGCGCGTACGTGGCGGCGCGCGGCGTTCCGATGGACGTCATCGTGCGTACGCAGGCGAATCCGCTTTTCGACGCGTACATCAACGAGACACGCGCGACGCTGGGAATGACGGTTGTTCGCGACTACGAAGCGGCGCGCCGAACCCCCAAGTCGCTGAGGGAGGGTAGAGCAGTGGCGTTCGTGTCGGACCAGGGCGTGATGGGTCTCGCATCGACTTTCGTCCCGTTCTTCGGCAGGCCAGCCAAGACACCTCGTGGCGCCGCTGTATTCGCGATGAAGTACGATACGCCAACGCTGTTCGTCACGGCGCTGCGGCAGGCGAGCGGGCGCTATCGCGTAAGCGTCGAGCGTGTTCCGATCATTCGCACCGGCAATCGCGAGGTCGACGTCGACGCGATAGTCGCCAATTACACCGCGATACTGGAGCGTTGGGTGCGGAGCGCTCCGGAGCAGTACTTCTGGCACCACCGCCGCTGGCGCCGCCAGCCGGAGGGCACCCCGCCGGAGCTCCGGGACCCGAGTTTGTGAGCACCGGCAGCAGGCTCATGTCCGATACGCGGACGCGGATCGGTGTTACCGTCATTGCTGTAATGGTGGTAATGGCGGTCTTTGCGCCGATTGTCGCTGGAAAGGATCCCAATGCGATAGACCTGATCCACCTGCTCGATCCCCCATCCCGTGTTCACTGGCTCGGCACCGACGTGCAGGGACGCGACGTCTGGGCGCGGCTCGTTTACGGCGCCAGGGTGTCGCTCGCGGTCGGACTCGTTTCGCAGGCGATCGCGGTGAGTCTGGGGATCACGCTCGGATTGCTCGCCGGTTATTATCGCGGCTGGATCGACGAGATCGTGATGCGGCTCGCCGACGTGACGCTGGCATTTCCGACGCTGCTGTTGCTGATCGCTATGTCGGCCGCCTTCCAGCCGTCGATGAGTGTCGTGTTCATTACGATTGGCGTGGTTGGCTGGGCCGGAATTGCTCGACTGGTGCGTGGACAGGTTCTTGTCGTACGGGATCTGGAATACGTGCAGGCTGCGCGTGCGCTCGGCGCACGCGGGGAGCGCATCATGTTGCTGCACGTTCTACCGAACGTCGTGGGCCCGGTCGTGATTGCCGCAACGCTCGGCATTGCGGGTGCGATAATGGCTGAGGCCGCGCTGTCGTTTCTGGGTCTCGGTATTCAGCCGCCGACCGCGAGTTGGGGAAGCATGATTGCAGACGGGCGCGATCTGGACCAACTTCGGAACGCGCCGTGGACCTCACTCGCGCCCGGCCTGGCGATCGGAGCCGCCGTCCTCGGCTTCAACCTGCTGGGCGACGCGCTGCGAGACGCGCTCGATCCGCGACGCACTGGAGGATCTGAATAGCATGCAGTCCCCGAATGGCGAATCGAGCGATACCGTCAGACTGGACAAGTGGTTGTGGGCAGCGCGTTTCTTCAAGACGCGAGCTCTCGCCGCTGAGGCGATCGACGGCGGCAAGGTTCATCTGAATGGTGAGCGAGTCAAGCGCTCGAAGACATTGAAGCTGGGCGACGAGGTGCGCGTGAGGATCGGTCCGTACGAACATCGGATCGTCGTACGGTCGACATCCGATCGCCGCGGGCCAGCGACCGTCGCGGCCACCCTCTACGACGAGCTGCCTGAGAGTCGCGCGACGCGTGAGGCGCTCATGGAGCAGCGCCGTATGGAAATCGCGGCTGGCGCGGACGATGCGGGAAGGCCGAGCAAGCGGGACCGAAGGCAGATCGAGCAGCTCCGCAAGCGCAGAGATTGAACCAGTGAGGAGAGCCGCGCGATGAATCTCATCTTCCGGATGATCAGGGTGTTCTTCATGGCGCGACGTCGCTCTCGCGTGCACCCGCTAGCGGAAACTTCACTGACGTTCATGGTGTGGCCCTCCGACGTCGACGTGCTCATCCACATGAACAACGGTCGCTATCTGACGTTGATGGACCTGGGCCGCGTCGATGCCAGTCTTCGAAACGGGATCTGGAAGGCGCTCAGGAGTCGCGGCTGGTACACCGTGGTCGCGTCCGAGGCGATTCGATTCAGGGAATCTCTGCCGTTGTTCGAGCGATTCGAGCTTCGCACGCGGACGCTCGGATGGGACGAGAAATCGTTGTACATACGCCAGCAATTCCTCGTGCGAGGTCGTGTCGTCGCGGTCGGGATCGTTCGAGTGAGATTTCTGAAGCGCTCGGGCGGGACCCTGGCCGCCGCGGACGTTGCGAGCGCATTCATGCCCGGCGTCGCATCGCCCGAGCTTCCGGACTACGTTGCCGCCTGGCGCGCCGCCGAGTCGGGCTATTCCAGTGCTACCAGCATAGAATCGTCACAGAACCACTGGACCGCTCTCGGCGTATAAGATGTGTGGGCGGAGATATACTTACGCAACAACACCAATGGGCTGGTTTACAACATGCTAACATCGCGGTTCCTTCCACTCGC
>DATNCZ010000307.1:0-6341 GCA_035553335.1 Gemmatimonadaceae bacterium | reverse complement strand
GCGAACCGATAGAGGAGTTCCTTCGCGCCCGTACGCAACAGCGCGTGGGTGCCGGCGAACAATGACGCAGCGCGGCAAGCCATTTCTCGTCGTGTCCGACATTCACCTCGGTGCCGTACCGGTGAGCACCGAGCGGTCGTTCCGCGACTTTCTCCAATACGCGAAGGAAGAGGCGTCGGGACTTCTCATCAACGGAGACCTGTTCGATGTCTGGCTCGCGACACGGCATTTCGTCGTGCGCGACCACATTCGAGTTCTCGTAGCCATCGCGGATATTGTCGACGCGGGAGTCCCGGTCTACTTCGTCGGCGGGAACCACGATGCGCTGGAGTTCGGCGGGGAAATGCTGCGCGACGACTTGGGCGTGACACTACTCGACGAGCCGGCGCGGATCAAGTTGGGATCGTATGACGCGTTGATCATTCACGGAGACGGTGTGGATGTCGCCGCTCCAGCATACCAAAAACGCCATCCGATCCTACGGAGCCGTTGGTTTCGTTGGGCGGTGCAAAGGGTGCTTCATCTCGACACGATCTATGAGCAAGTCGTGAAGACGTCAGGTACGCGGCGAATCGTCGAGCGTCACCTCCGCGGCGAGAACACTGGGCCGAAGCCCTATGCGGCGCGCATCGAGCAATGGGCTCGAGGAGCACTGCTGAATGATCCGGCCATCGACATCGTGCTTGCGGGTCACAGTCACCTGCCGGCCAGTATCGAGATAGAGAACGGTCGGTTCTACGTGAATAGCGGTGATTGGATTTCTCACATGACGTATGTCGCACTGCCGTCCGATCACGGCGCCCCGCAGCTGCGATGCTGGCCTGATCGTGTGATGTATGTCACAGGCGGTGAGATGCGGACGACCGCGCCGGTATGGGTCAAAACCAGTTAGCTCCGCCTGTTGTCCGGTTCATCGACAGCGCGACCCACTTCGCCTGAGGACCAGTTCAGCTGCGCGCGTCACGCGCATAACATGCGACGTAGAGATCGACGTTGACGTTCTCGCCGCGACTTCCGCGGCGATTGTTGAAGACGACGCGAGGCACTGTGCAGCACACCTCGATGATACCGTCTCTGGCGGTGAACGGCGAAAGTGACCGAGTTGCGGCGAATGAGCCCGCGGTGGATGCTCGGCCCACAGCGGTCTCTCCTGATGACCTGGAGAGGCTCCCCTCGCTGCTGAAGTTTCGAACGACGTGGCGCATACTCGGATGGTGGACCGTCGTGTATGGCCTGTCGAGTTGGACGATCGAGCACCTCGTCTCGAAGCTCGACCCGTCGACGAACGTCGGGTTCTTGTTCGCCTTCAATCGCGTCGTTTACGCGATTGTCTGGAGTGGCGCGATCGTCGTCGCCATCATGGCTACGGAATGGCTTCCCGTCACCAGTACCCGGCAGATCGGGAGGATGTTGTTTCATGCTGCGGTCTGCCTGATCGTGACACTCCTGTGGGGAGTGATCGCGTACTACGGGTGCTTGTTACTGGTGCCCGGTTGGCAGCCGCTTGGCGTCGCTCGAATGTTGGCGTCCACTTCGAAGAACGTGCTGTTCGGATATGGGCTCGTCGTCGTGCTGGTTCACATCACGTTGCGAGTGCGCGCGCATCGAAACCACGAGGTCACGCTTCTTCGACAAGCGCACCTCGCAGCGCAGGCTCAGCTTCAGGTGCTGAAGCTCGAGATGCAGCCCCACTTCCTGTTCAACGCGCTCCACTCGGTGTCGGCGCTGATCGACTCCGATCCAACGGCGGCGAATGACACGTTAGTGCTCGTATCCGACATGCTACGTCATGCAGTGGAAACCGCACGCGTTCAGGAGGTATCCTTGCGAGAGGAGCTCAGGACGCTGCGGCTCTACACCCAGATTCAGCAGGTGCGGTTCGGTGAGCGTCTGCACATCGCGTGGAACATCGCCGACGAAGCGCTCGACGCGGCTGTGCCTCACATGCTGCTGCAACCGCTGGTGGAGAACGCGATCAAGCATGGCGTGGAGGCACATTCGAGCGCCGGCAAGATCCAGGTCAGAGCGGTGCGCGAGCAAGCGGCGCTCCTGCTGACGATTCGGGACGACGGCCCCGGGTGTCGGGTGCCCAGCCCGCGTCGTGGGCCCGGAGTGGGAATCACGAACGTCCGCAGCCGTTTGGCGCAGCTCTATCCCAACCATCACTTCTTCGACGTGGCCGACGCGCCCGAGGGCGGTGCGCTTGTGACCATTCGAATTCCGTTCGTCGTCATGCGCAGTCGTCCGAAGAATGGGTCTTCAGCTTCAACGGTGTCGAAAAGAGCGGTAGCGCGTGGATGAGGGCTGTTCAGTCGGTGGTGCTGTATGTTGCCTGCGTCATACCGGTGGCCCGCTCCCGATCTGTTGAGTGAGCTGGTTCGCCGAGCGAAAAATGATCCGCAAGCCGTCGACGCGTTGCTGGCCGCCATTCGTCCGGCGCTTCACGCGTTCTTTAGACAACGCACAGACGGTGATGTGGCCGAGGACTTGACCCAGCACACGCTCGTGCGGGTTGCGGGTGCGGTAGCGCGAATCGATCCCGAGCGCGCGGACTCCTATCTCAGTGCCGTCGCTCGCAATCTCTTGCGAACGAGCTACCGAGTGCGAGCGCGCGATCGGAGCAGGAGCGCACCACTGACCGAAGGAGCCGAAATCGCAATCGAGAACGTCGCTGACGAGCGCGCCCAGTATGAGGACCTCGCACGTGCGGTTCACCGTGCATGTCTGGCGATCGAGCAGCCGGCCCTGCGCGAAATTGCCCTTGGCGTGCTTCGCGGCGATTCCACCGCCGACCTGTCAGATCAGTTGGAGATCAGTCCCATAACGGTCCGCACCCGCCTCATGCGAGTCCGCGCGGTGCTTCGACATGAGTTGGCGGCCTACCTCGACGACGGGGCGCGCGCGCAAGGCGAAGCCTGAGCCGCAGGGGTGGACCCGCCAATGCCGAGGGCGCATGGCACTATCCTGGCGATCCAAACGCGGGTGGTCGAACGAACCGAGTTCTTCCTTTGGCCTGGTACCCGTTATGTTGGTGGTCGTGCGCCAGCTTCGCCGTCTCATCGCTCTGACTACATCGCTGCTGATGATGCATCTCGTCATCGCCGGCGGAGTGACGGCGTGTCCCATGGGCGACGACGTGGCCAACCCTGCCACTGCGGTCGAGACCTCGCATGGCGTCGAGCAAGCCGGCTCGGCAGCGGGTCATAACGAGTCGATGCCCGGCCATGAAAATGCCCCGACTCGGCCAGCGCATCACCATACCCACAGCGGCTCGCACTGTGCAACGCCGTGCCCCTCGTCCGGCTGCTCGGCACTTGGGCATTGTGGATCGGTCTCACTGTCGGCCACGCGAGACACTGGCGAGCCGGGACTCGTTGCGGCGAATGGTTTGATCATCGCCCGCACGAATGCGGTCCATTCCGTAAGCACCGCGCCCGAGCCTCCCCCTCCGAGAGCGTAGGACTTCCCACATCCGTTGCTGCACGGTCGTCGCGCGCAAAAACGCGCGGCGATGATCGTGCGCACGCTGCTCCGTCATCCTGGGCACCATCGCTTGCCGCGATGTGGCTGCCGAATGGCGCGTGAGCAGACATCCGTCCACGTCGCGACGCTTGTGTGTCGCTCACCACGGGAAGCCGAAGTCCTATGTTGCAGTCTCTACGGGTCTACTCATATTCGCGCCGCGCCTCTGCGGCGAGTGTCACTCTTACTCTTGCGTTGGTCAGCTTGCTTGCCTCGGCGACGAGCGTTGCGGCTCAGCATCAGCACGAGCCCCCTGCCAAGGCCGATTCATCGCGGCAGGGCATGCACGACATGATGGCCGGGCCGCTCGGCATCTCCCACGTACGAATGGGATCTGGCACATCGTGGATGCCGGATTCGTCACCGATGTACGCGAATCACAAAATGCTCGGCGACTGGACGGCCATGCTGCACGGCGTCGCCTTTCCTCAATACAACCATCAGGGATCGGACCGCGGCGACAAGCAGCTCGGCATCCTCGACTGGGAGATGGCGATGCTCATGCGCCAGGTCGGAACGGGCATGCTGCATCTCCACGGCATGGTGAGTCTGGAGCCGGCGACCATCGGCGCGAAGGGATATCCGCTGCTCCTTCAAACGGGCGAATCGTACAAGGGGCAGCCGCTTCACGATCGGCAACATCCGCACGATTTCGTCATGGAATTGGCAACGATGTTTCAGCAGCCGATCGGGAAGGATCTCGCTGTCGAAGTCTATGGCGGGCCGGCCGGTGAGCCGGCAATCGGTCCGGTCGCCTTCATGCATCGCCCATCAGCGCAGAGCGATCCGTTCTCGCCGCTCGGCCATCATTGGCAGGACGCGACGCACATTTCATTCGGCGTCGTGACCGCGGGGCTCTACTCGCGCATCTGGAAGCTCGAGGGATCGTGGTTCAACGGTCGCGAGCCCGACGAGAATCGTTGGAATCTCGATCTGCGCGGTTTCGACTCGTACTCGGGCCGCGTCTCCGTGAACCCGACGGGCCGCCTGAGCTTCGCCGGGTGGTATGGATACCTCGCGAGCCCGGAAGCGCTGCGTCCGGACGAGTCGATACATCGCTACGGCGCATCGGCCATGTACGCGGCGAACGGGATCGCGGGCGGAAGCTGGGAAAGCTCGGTAATCTGGGGAGCGAATGCACATTCGGGGCGCGTCGAGAACAGTGGCATCGCCGAGACCAACCTCGATATCGGTACGAAGAACGCCGTGTTCGCCCGAGCCGAGTATGTCAGAAAGAGTGCCGAGGACCTCGTGCTTTCCGGCGTCGATTCCGAGCGTCAATTCGACATTCGGTCCGTGCTCGCGGGCTACGTGCGCGAAATCGCGTCCTTTCGGGGCGGCAGCATCGGCGTTGGTGGCCTCGTGTCACTGAATTTCATTCCGCGCTCGCTCGAGCCGTTCTATGGTACGCGCACGCCAGCAGGATTCAACGTTTACCTACGTGTTCGACCGACGCGAATGAAAATGTCGGCAATGGACAGCATGTCGATGCGCGGCATGTCGATGCCGATGTCACACGACACGGCAGGGGCGCACATGCCGCCGGGCATGCGAATGCCGCCGACGGAGACACATCCTCCGGGCCATGTCATGCCAGGCATGTCAATGCCGGATTCTTCACGCGCGCGACGTGACACCGGGACGGCCATGCCGATGCACGACATGAAGAACATGCCAGGCACTCCAATGCGCGGTGACAGTGCGGCAGTGAACAAGACCGAATCAACGAAGCGCGACTCGACCGTGCACGATTCAACCATGCAGCACATGCATGACGCGCCGCATGTTCCAGTGACGAAGGAAATGCCGGGCATGACGCACGAGGCGACGCCCAAGACGCCATCCCGCGTGTTGCCAAAGGCCAAAGCCACGCCATCACGTCCAGCCGCGAAGAAGCCAATCACGAAGGCGACGACAACAAAGCCATCCACGACGAAGAAGGCGTCGACGTCGACGAAGCCTAAGGCGGCGACGAGTGCGTCGCCTGGCATGCACGACATGCATGGGATGAAACCCGGCATGAAGATGCCTTCCGACTCCGCGCGGAAGAAAACGCCGTGACACTCTTCTCTCGAAGCTTCAGACCTGCTCGCCGCCCAGCTACCGCGATGATCGCGAGTGTCATTGCCGTGCTCGCGCTGCCGGCGATACTGTTCGCGCATGCGCGATTGACGAAGAGCATGCCCTCGGAAAATGAGAGGGTTCTCAACTCGCCCGATGCAGTCCGGTTGTGGTTCTCGGAGGCGCCCGAACTCGCGTTCACGAAGATCACGCTGCTCGCCGCTGATTCCAGCGAGATCAAGCTGGGGACAGTTCAGCGGATTCCGGGCGAGCGCTTGGGTGTGTCAGCCACGGTCGGCGCGCCGCTCGGCGCGGGCACATACACGGTCGTCTGGCAAGTGGCAGCCGCGGACGGCCACCCGTCTCGTGGTCATTTCAGGTTCACAGTCCTTCCTGGCGCGGCACCGGCTACGACCATTCCCCAGGTTCGAACGATCGACACGGCTGTTCAACATCAGCAAACGATGCAGGAGCACACACGCGGCACGCCGCACGGAATGGCCGGCCGCAATGCCGATGAAAACGGGCAAGAGTCGGTCGCCAACGTGGTCACGCGTTTCTTTTCGTTTGTTGCTCTCCTCGTGCTGATCGGCGTCGCTTCCTTTCGTTGGCTCACGATTCCATCAGCCAATCGGATCAGTGCGCGTCACTCGCGCGCCCACTCGCTTGGTGCGTCGCGTGACTTGATGCTGGCGCGGTCCGCTCGCCTCGGGTCGGTTGCGGCCGTTCTACTACTCGCCGCCGCCATTGTGCGGTCT
>DATNCZ010000306.1:0-2036 GCA_035553335.1 Gemmatimonadaceae bacterium | reverse complement strand
CATGTCGGGCTCGACATACGCCACGGCGGGGTCTGCTCTAACCTTATCTACCCCTGCCACCGATATACCGTCAACAGCGTAGCCGTGCAGTGCGTCATAGACGAAGTGTAACCGACCGCCAGCTATCGCCAGTAAACGATTCACGTGTCGTGTCGTCGCCGCAGCGCTGGGCGCCGAGTCTGAACGCAACACAATGATGTAGCTCCCCGGGATTGTATCGCCGCGAGCAGCCTGGATTGAGGCAGACGGCACTGGCGGAGCCAAAGGCGATGACGGGTCCGTACACGCTGTAGCGAGAAGGACGCTGCCGCCGAGAAAAGCAAACCTCGTTGCCTGCCGCATTTACGACCTCGGGTCGTTGTGGAAGGGATAAACATACGGCTAACTCGTCGTTTGGCAAGGGAAGCCAATTGTTCCGGTACGCCGTAACCAAAAAAGCTGCCTCCGACGGTGCCGAACGAAATTCGTCCTTCCTCAGTGGTGTGCCAGAAATCTCGAATCAGCCTCGCATTGCGCCGAAGGCGTACACAACAACGAGTAATACGATTATCCCGGCCATGATCCAGACCGCCGGACTCAAACCACGCTTATCTACTTTAGCAGGGTGCCCCGAGGGCGAGAGCGCGTTGGGATCTGTGCCTTCTCCCACGACATATGTCGTCTTCTCGACAGCGTCCGCGCCGCCCAGCGCGGTTTCGGAATCCACGAATTTCGGTTCTGGATGATCGTTCGTGGATTCTTCTGCCATCGGGCCGCTCCGGTTTACTCGTTGCTGGAGGCGCGTGCCGACGCGGCGACGTAATCGCGGTTCATCTGCTTGATCACGTCGAGGCTGATCTCCTTGGGGCACGCTTCCTGACACTCACCGAACCACGAGCAATTTCCGAACCCTTCGATGTCCATCTGCTCGACCATGCCGATCACGCGACGGTCGCGCTCGGGCTGACCCTGCGGCAGCTTCCCGAGATGCGTGATCTTGGCTCCCGTGAACAGTGATGACGATGCGTTGGGACACGCAGCCACGCACGCACCGCAGCCGATGCAGGCAGCAGCATCCATTGCATGGTCGGCGCTCGACTTGCCGATCAGGATGTCGTTGCCGTCCGGCGCGCCACCGGTGTTCACGCTCACGTAACCACCGCGCTGGATGATGCGGTCGAAAGCGCTGCGATCCACCACCAGATCCTTGATGATGGGGAACGCGCGCGCCCGCCACGGCTCGATTATGATCTCGTCACCGTCCTTGAACGTACGCATGTGCAGCTGACACGCGGCAGTCGCGCGCTGTGGACCATGCGCGACGCCGTTGATCATCATGCCGCACGATCCACAGATCCCTTCCCTGCAGTCATGATCGAACGCGATGGGTCGCTTGCCCGCGACGATCAGTTCCTCGTTCACGACGTCCAGCATCTCCAGGAACGACATGTCGGGCGAAACGTCTCGCGCCTCGTAGGTCTCGATCCTGCCCGTGTCCTTTGCCGATGGTTGGCGCCAGACGTGAAGCTTGAGGTTCATTATTTGTAATTCCGCTGAGAGAGATGGATACTCTCGAACTCGAGCGGTTCCTTGTTGAGGATCGGTGCAGCGTTCGCGCCCGCGTATTCCCAGGCGGCGACGTATGCAAAGTGCTCATCGTCACGCAACGCTTCGCCATCCGGGGTCTGACTTTCCTCGCGGAAGTGCGCGCCGCAGGACTCGGTACGGTTGAGCGCATCACGGACCATCAGCTCGCCGAGCTCCAGGAAGTCCGAAACGCGTCCTGCCTTCTCCAGTGCCTGATTCAATTCCGCATCCGAACCTGGCACGTTGACATCCTTCCAGAATTCATCGCGCAGTTGCGGGATCAGCTCCAGTGCCTTCCGCAGCCCCGCGTCGTTGCGCGACATGCCGCAATAATCCCACATGATGTGGCCAAGCTCGCGGTGGATCGAATCGACAGTGCGCTTGCCGTCGATGGAGAGCAGCTTAGACGTTCGCTCGGCGATCTCGCGCTCCGTATTCCTGAACTCCGGCATGTCGGTGTTGACGGCATT
>DATNCZ010000305.1:0-47486 GCA_035553335.1 Gemmatimonadaceae bacterium | reverse complement strand
GACATTCCTTCGTTGAAGAGCAGCTCGTCGACGCCGGCTCCGTCCGATGAATCGAGATCGTCCCAGTCCCAGCCTGCGCCGACTGCAGGACCAGGGAAGTTGTCGGCGCCCGAATAGATGTGTCCCGTGATCTCGCGAATGCCATGCGCTACGATCGAATCGGCGAGCGTGTCCATGGCCGCGCTCGCGCTGCCGCGCATGTGATTGCTCAGGGTAGGATCGCCGCGGCCGGTCACTACCAGATCACCATTCAGGACGCCGTTGGCGAGTGAGCCGTGTCTTGCAAACGTCGTGGAAAAGCGAAAGTCCGGACCGAGCTGAGTGAGAGCGACGGACGACGTGATGATCTTCATGTTGGATGCAGGGACCATCAGCAGCGCGGGATCGTGCGCGTAGATGGTGTCGCCACTCTGCGGATTCACGACGAGGATTGCCCATTCGGCAGTTCGGAAGATCGGATTCCCGATCCACGTGTCGATCCGCGCTCCGAGAGCAGCTCGTCCGTGTGCCGTTGCAGGTGTCGCGCCGGTGCGGGGGGCCGGTGCGCACGCAGCTACGGCGGCGAGTGAAACGGGCGCCAGCCACGCTGCGATCGCGCGCATGCGTGCACGCGGCAGCTCCGCGATCAGCGCGCCGTCAATCCGCTGCATATGTCGCCGACAAGGTGTCGTCCTCTGCAATGGTGACCGAAACGACGCGTGCATCGGTATTCAGCGAATACTGTACGCGATCCAGAATGAAGCGTGCGAGGTTCTCTCCGGATGGAATGAGTCGTCCGTCGGCAAACTCGGGGACATCCACGTTGATGTTGCGATGGTCGAACCTCTGGACAATCTCGCGCCTGAGAATCGCATCAAGCTTTCCGAGATCCACGATAAATCCGGTAAGGGGGTCGATTTCGCCGGCGACTGTGACGTCGCAGGTGTAGCTGTGGCCGTGATAGCTGGGCCAGGCGCAGGCACCGAAAGTCGCTTCATTGCGCGCGTCGTCCCATTCGGGGCGCCGGTACCGATGTGCCGCGGCAAATTTCACGCGGCGTGTCAGGGTGCAGGTAGGCATACGCCATCAAATCTGCACCCTGTGCGCGATTAAAACGAATCCAGATTCGCGTCGCGCGGGGGGATGCCTGCTTCGTCCGTGCCTTCCGGAGTCGGGCTCTCCGGCGGTATCCAGGGGATGCCATCCTCTATCGCTTCCGTCCTGTCTACGGTTCCGAGCAGCTCGTCCTCGGCGTGCTCCTCCAGGTGGTCGCTGCTGTCGGAATGGGAGCGAGGTGCGTCGCCGAGCAGAAGCCCTTCGTGCGCCTCCTCATCATTGACGTTCTCGTCGGCCGCCTCCGGACTCGTGGCGCGGCGGATCGGGTCCACAACTAGCTGGCTTTCAACGTTGGTCAGTCCTATCCGGTCGCCGACCACACGTTCGGCGATCCGCTTCTCCGTATCGGTCCCGACGCGGCCGACGAGTATGACCTTTCCGTGTCGGACATGGACAGTGATGTCCAGGGGATCGATCGATCTATTCTCCCGGAGCGTCTCGCGCACGAGGCGCCTGAGCTCGTCCGGGTCCATGTCTTCGGTGTCAAAAATATCTTCAAAATCGCGTGGCATTGTGAGCCTCCTGAAAGCTCACCGTGCAAGCCGGATGCCCGCGACGCTAGCGGAACAGCGGGAACGACAGACCGGCCGTGTAATCGATACCGTGCCTGAAGCCGCTGCGAGCCGTGGACTTGTCCAGCAGCGGGGTGCCACCCGTCGGCGTGGCATAATATTGCGTGGGGTAGTGATTCTGATAGAACGTCGGCTTGGCGTTCAACCTGATTTCCCAGGAGTTCGTAGGATTGATGCGGACGCCTCCCTCGAGGGAAAAGGAGAACTGAGTTCCGAAATCGTACGGGTCGTTGGCGGTCGTGGTCGGCGCGCTGGTGATGCCGAGCCCGAAGCCGAGCAGTGGCACCACTCCATGCCAGGTCCGCCGGCCCGTCAGATTGAAATCGAAGCCGAGGTCGGCGATGTACAATCCCAGGTTCTGCTTCCCGAGGGAGCGCGTTTCGGCGGGCTTTAGGGGATTGAACGCGTCGCGATGCGAGCTGACGCGCTCGAAACGGGCGTAGAAATCCGCCGGGCCAGCCACGGGGATGGAGTAGCGCAGACCGATGCTGGTGCCACTCTGCGGCGTGGCGCCGACCTCGTCCTTCTGTGCGTCGAAATAGCCGCCGAATATCGTCAACCGCTGTGAAGCGGTGATGTCGCGGTACGGGCTCGTCTCGGGCGTGTGACCCACCACTACCTGGGCGGCGAGTCCCGACGGGCCGGCGACCAGCGAGAGGAGAGCGATAGCGCGGAGAATCTTTGACATGTACGTAATTTTAGTAGGCTTCACGACTCGAGGCGGAAAAGATCTACCCCGGTCATTTCCGGTGGTGCCTCGATGCCCAGCATACCGAGGATCGTGGGTCCCACGTCGCACAGCGCGCCGCCGCCGCGGAGGGCCGGCTCGTCGCCATGGGGGTTGAAGAATACGATTGGCACCGGATTGCTCGTGTGCGCCGTGTGCGGGCCACCGGTCTCGGGATCGATCATCATCTCCGCATTGCCGTGGTCGGCGGTAATGACGAGGCGCGTTCCTGATTTGCGTGCGCTGCGGATGATCCGCTCGAGACAGCTGTCGACCGTTTCGACAGCGGCGATCGTGGCCGCCATCGAGCCGGTGTGGCCGACCATATCTGCGTTGGCGAAGTTGCACAAAGTGAAGTCGTGCTCGCGCTTATCGATCGAGGCGCAAAGCACGTCGGCTATTCCGCTCGCGCTCATCTCCGGTGCGAGATCGTACGTTGCAACCTTCTGACTGGGAACGAGGCGTCGGTCCTCGCCGGGATATGGCGGTTCCACGCCGCCATTGAAGAAATACGTCACGTGCGGATATTTCTCCGTCTCGGCGGTCTTCAACATGGACTTGCCGGCTTCCGAAACAACTTCGGCGACTATGCGCGACATCGAGAACGGTGCGAACGCCACGTTCACGTCGAACGTTGCATCGTACTGCGTCATGGTCGTGACCGTGAGCGACGGACGCTTTGAGACGTCGAACCCATCGAAGCCGGGGTCGGTCATCGCGCGAACGATCTGGCGCATGCGATCGGAGCGGTAGTTGAAGCAGATGACGGCGTCGCCGTCGCGCATCGGTGCGACCGGTGCACCGTCGTGCGTGATTACGACGGGCAGGATGAACTCGTCGGTCACGCCGTCGTCGTAGGCGTGTTTCACCGCAGCGATCGGGTCGGTTGCAGACGGACCGACGCCGTCGATGGCCGCGCGATAGAACAGCTCGGTGCGTTGCCAGCGCTTGTCCCGATCCATCCCGTAGTACCGTCCGCCAATGCTCGCAACCTGTGCGCGGCCGTTTGCGTACGCGAGTAGCTCGCGCAGGTATCCGAGCGCGGACTGGGGAAGAGTATCGCGTCCGTCGGTCAACAGGTGAAGCGCAACGCGCGGTACCTTGAGACGCTCCGCCATGTCGATCACGGCGCGGAGGTGTGCATCGATTGCGTGCACTCCGCCGCCGCCGAGCAGGCCCATGACATGGAGCGTGTGACCGCGCCTCGCTGCGTCGCAGGCGGCGACGAACGCCGGGTTCCGGAAGAACGACCCGTCGGCGATGGCGGCAGAGATGCGCACCAGATCCTGCATGACTACGCGGCCCGCGCCGAGGTTCAGGTGACCGACCTCGCTGTTACCCATCTGTCCCGCGGGCAGTCCCACTCGTAGGCCGGACGCTTCCAGAAGAGAGCGCGAGCGCAGGCTCCAGAGCGTATCCCACGTGGGCGTCTGAGCCAGCGCAATCGCGTTGCCTTCGCGTTGAGCGCGGAAGCCCCACCCGTCGAGCACGATGAGGGCGACCTGACCGCCGGATTGCTCAGCTTCTCCAGCCCTTCGGGGCTGCCCGGTCGTTGCCATGTTCGCTCGTTGGGTGTAATGAAGGAAAGAACTACGAAACCGTCTAATCTACGCGTCCTCCCCCCATGCGTCACCTGTACGTGAATGTGCACCAGAACGGCGGCGGATTCGTGCCGTGCGTGTCCGATTCGACAATGGTGCGAAACGAGACGATCGGTCGCGCGGTGCGCGTCGTATTTGCGGCGTTGGCCGTTGCAGCCGCGATTCCATCTGGCGTTCCGCTCGGCGCCCAGGCGGCTACGCGCGCGAAGTCACCGGCGCCTTCGCCCACATCGGCGGCTGCGGCTGCGGCTGCCGCGGCCGCGCCGGCAGTCAGCAACGATTCATACAACCTCGCGGTTCCATCGGTGCTGCGCGATGCGCCGTCGTCTGCAGCGATCGGGCAATTGCAGAAGACTACCAACGTCGAAGTAATTGCTCGCGATCGTGGCTGGTCGCGTGTGCGAATCGAGGGATGGGTGCCGGATTCAGTGCTGGTTCCAGCCGACACCGCATTTCGGGCGAACTTGAGCGCGGCGGATCTGAGAGCGGATCCCGTGGGCACGCGCGGAAAGATGGTGATGTGGAATGTGGAGTTCCTCGCGCTGCAAACGGCGGATCCACTGCGCCATGGACTCGCGGACGAGGAGCCATACATCCTTGCGCGGGGGCCCAATTCCGAGAATGCATTGCTGTATCTCGTGGTGCCGCCGTCGCTAATGGGCACGGCTCGTGCATTGCAACCTCTTGCGAGGATCACAGTCACTGCGCGAGTGCGCGACGGACGCAGCGATCCTGTGGGCATTCCCATCCTCGACATTCAAACCCTTCGACGAATTAGATGACCGATTCGCACGATCCGCAGGACCCGGGCGACCGCCGTGCCACGTCACGTGGCGGCGACCGACGGCGTGAAGGTTGGCAGGGATTCAGGGAAGCATATCCGACGTTCCTCAAGATCATTGCGCTGGTGTTTCTCTTCCTCGTCGCGGGCGATATGTGGTTGTTCTACAGACGCGCCGCCTACGGCCAGGAGATCGCGCGGCTCCGTTCGGGCATGACCGATGCCGAGCGAAAGAAGAGCGATATCGTCGTGCAGCAGGAGCAGGACAAGGTGCGGCTTGCACTCGAGCTCGCAAAGCGCCAGGCGCACTTCGATCCGCGATTGCATCTCTCGATCGCAGTGGACAGCGGCGTCATGTATCTCGAGCGAGATGGCGCACTGCTGCGTGTGATGCGTGTAGCGCTCGCTCCTGCGAAGGTGCCGGGATTCAAGACGAGTGCTGGCGACACCACGGCCATGACTCTGCCGCGCGGCCAGCGCACAGTGCAGCAGGTGATAGGCGGCGACGCTCCCGCCCTCGTGCTCAACGGTGATGCGCGCATCTACGCAGGTGCGGACTCCGATTCGGTAGCTGCCGGCAACGTTCGCGTGGACCCCGCTGATCTTCGCGCGATTCTGCCGAACGTCAGCGCTGGAATGAGCGTGTACTTCTACTGATGCTGAAATTCCTGCGACACGGGGTCGCGATCGCATGGCTGCTCATACTCGGCATCGGCGTCGCCATTCTGCTGAGTGTAAAGCTGCTGCACGATACCGCGGAACTGAGATTCGAGCGAGACGTCAACCGCATGGTGTTCAACGACAATCTCGATCTGCTGAGCGCATTGCGCGCGCAGGCCGGCGTTGAAACCGACAGCATGCGCAAGCTGGTCGAGGCGCCGGCGCCGAACGCGAATTCACCCTACATAGTCATCAGCATTGCCGACCACAGATTGTGGTACAAGCAAGGCGACAGCGTGCTGTTCACCGCGCCCGTCGCAACTGCGAGCGGCAAGGAGCTCGTCGGCGGCAGCAGCGGGCAACACTGGCGTTTCGAGACGCCCCGCGGGCGCCTGGTGGTACAGTCCAAGGACTCCAACCCGGCGTGGGTGCCACCGGACTGGCATTACGTCGAGCAGGCACGCGCGCGCGGCGTCGGACTGGTGCATCTGGAGCGTGGCCAGAATTACGATGGCTACACGGTGCAGGGGTCCGAGGTCATCATGCCGGACGGCCAGCCGGCACCGGCGCCCAAGGAAGGCCATGAGCTCATCGCCAAGGGGAACCTCATCGTCCCACCGTTCGGCACCGTCCAGCGGCGTTATCTGGGCACGCTCGGCACCCGCCGACTCGATCTGGGCGACGGGTACGGAATTCACGGAACCGACGAGCCAAGCTCGGTGGGCCGTTCCGTAAGTCATGGATGTGTGCGAATGTTGAATCAGGACGTCGAGACACTCTACCCGATGGTTGCGGTCGGGACGCCCGTTTACATCTACTGAGCGTACGGCACAGCTCTCGCATCGCCTGAGGAACCAATGGAAACGACAACCCCAAGATCGCGCCGTCGCCGGCCCAGCGCCGCACGGCCCGCCGCAGGCCACAAGCGCACTGTTATCGACGCCGTTCGCGAGCTACCGAACTTTCTTCGGCTTTTATACGGTCTGATAATGGACCCCAGGGTCGAGCTGCTGGACAAGCTGCTGGTTGCCGGAGCCGTGGCTTACGTGATGATTCCCGAGGATGTTTTTCCGGACTTCATCCCGCTGATCGGAGAGGTGGACGACGTTTTCGTTCTGGTGCTGGCGATCCGGCAACTGCTCAAGAGCGCGGGCCGCGAGGTGATTCTGGAGCACTGGATGGGCGATCCGGACGAGCTCGACGAGCTCAACCTCGAGCGGGTGCTGGGTGCGGCCTCATTTTTCCTTCCACGACGGGTTCGGCGGCGTTTGCGGACGATTGGTCGAGTGTGATACATTAGTCCATGGCGCCACACACTTCGCAAAATCCCAGGCCCGCCAGACCGGTTGATGCCGGTGGCGGGTCTTTGTCTATCCGGCAGGACGAAGGACTGCCGAGCGGGTACGCGCGGATTCGCTCAGAGCCCGCGCTCACATTCGATGACGTTCTGCTGCTCCCCGCGCATTCCCTGGTTCATCCCCGGGACGTCGTAACCTCATCGCGCTTTACGCGCGGTATCACGCTCAACGTTCCGCTCGTTTCGGCGGCGATGGACACCGTCACCGAGTCCGACATGGCGATCGTCATGGCACGCGCCGGAGGTATCGGCGTCGTTCACAAGAACATGTCGATCGATCGCCAGGCCGCCGAGGTCGATCGTGTGAAACGGTCGGAAAGCGGAATGATTCTGGATCCCATAACGCTGTCGCCTGCCGCATCGTTGCGCGAGGCCGTTGCGTTGATGAATCGCTTCAAGATCTCGGGCGTCCCGATCGTCGATGGTGGACGCCTGGTTGGAATCATCACCAACCGCGATCTTCAGTTCGAATCCAATCTCGATCGCCCGCTGCAGGACGCGATGACGAAGAAGAATCTCGTCACGGCGCCCGTAGGCACGACGCTCGATGAGGCCGAGCAGATACTTGGGGCGCATCGTATCGAGAAGCTCCCGGTCGTGGATCAGAATGGAAATCTGCGCGGGCTCATCACCGTCAAGGACATTCACAAGCGGCGCGAATTTCCAAACGCCAACAAGGACCAGCACGGACGGCTCCGCGTTGCTGCCGCAATCGGTGCGACCAACTACGAGGCGCGTGCCGCAGCTCTTGTCGATGCCGGCGTCGATGTTCTCATCATCGATACGGCGCATGGGCACTCCGATGGCGTGCTCCGTGCAACGGGCGACGTTCGCGAGCGGTTTCCCGACGTCCAGCTCGTCGCGGGCAATGTTGCGACTCGCGAGGGTGCACGGGCTCTGGCCGAGCGTGGTGTCGATGCGATCAAGGTCGGCGTTGGGCCGGGCTCGATCTGCACCACGCGCGTCGTGACGGGAATAGGCGTACCGCAGCTCACGGCGGTGCTCGATGCGGTTGACGGGGCCGGAGACGTGCCGATTATCGCCGACGGCGGGATCAAGTACTCCGGCGACATTGTAAAGGCGCTTTCCGCTGGCGCATCGAGCGTCATGATGGGATCGATGCTCGCGGGAACCGAGGAAAGTCCGGGCGAATCGATTCTCATGGAAGGACGTCGCTTCAAGATGATTCGCGGCATGGGCAGCCTCGCCGCGATGCAGGATGGAAGTGCAGACAGGTACTTCCAGGAAGGTGAGATGTCTGCCAAGAAGCTGGTGCCGGAGGGGATCGAAGGTCGGGTCCCGTACAAGGGGCCGGCTGCCGACGTCCTGTTCCAGATGGTCGGCGGATTGCGTGCTGGAATGGGGTATGCTGGCTGCGGGACTATTGACGAACTCCGGACCAAGACCGAATTTGTTCGCATCACTGCGGCCGGATTGCGTGAATCGCACCCACATGACGTGGTCATTACGCGCGAGGCACCGAACTATTCGGTTTGACGGACGATAGCGCTCGGCTGTCGCCGTCTCCAGTGTGACTGAGCAGGGGCGCCACCAACGCACGCCACCCGTTCACCGTAGTAAGACATCGTAGTGGGAGTTTGTTGCAGGCAGGGCTCTGGATTGTGCCACACACGATCCGGGGTGCCGCCGCGTCTGTTCGCGTGCGGGCCCCGGATGCAGGAACTCGTCGAGGGGATTACATGGGACTTGGGTCGCGGAAGAGCATCGCGCTGCTTCAGGCTGAAGCGAGTGGGGAGGGAGAGGAGCGAACGTTGCGCCGCGCGCTTGGCGCGCTCAACCTTACAACGCTCGGCATTGGCGCCATCATCGGCGCAGGAATTTTCGTCCTTACCGGAACCGCAGCAGCGCAGCACGCCGGTCCGGGAGTCGTCTACTCGTTCATCCTGGCTGGAATAGGCTGTCTCTTCGCCGGCCTCTGCTACGCTGAATTCGCGGCGATGATTCCCATCGCCGGAAGCGCGTACACCTATGGTTATGCAACACTTGGCGAGTTCATCGCCTGGATCATTGGCTGGGATCTGATCCTCGAGTATCTGTTCGGAGCGGCGACTGTCGCGGTAGGCTGGAGCGGCTACTTCACGGCGTTCATGAACGAGATCGGGCTTCACATTCCGTATCAGTATGCCCAGGCTCCCTTGCGAGTGGTCGGGACGCACCATCTCGTGCAATCGACGTTGTGCATATCACCGACGACCAACCAGATCGTCACCGACACGCTGGCCACTTGCGCTCCGGGCCTGACCGCCGTGCAGGGCGTCATCAACGTTCCGGCGATCGTGCTCACGCTGCTCATGACGGTCCTGCTGGTGGTGGGCATCAAGGAATCGGCGAACTTCAACAACATCATCGTGATCGTGAAGGTCGCGATCGTACTGCTGGTCATCGCCTTCGGTTTTGCATATGTGAACAAGGCGAACTGGCATCCGTTCATACCCGCCAACACCGGCCACTTCGGTGACTTTGGCTGGAGCGGCGTTGCGCGTGCGGCGGGTGTCGTGTTCTTCTCCTACATAGGCTTCGATGCGGTGTCCACCGCGGCGCAGGAGGCGAAGAATCCGCAACGCGACATGCCGATAGGCATTCTCGCGTCGCTTGCGATCTGCACGGTGCTGTACATCCTGATGTCGCTCGTCATGACGGGTCTTGCCAACTACAAGACTCTCGACGTGCCGCATCCGGTGTTCGTCGCAATTGCAGCCGCCGGTCCGGCGCTCGCGTGGATGCGCCCGATCGTCAACATCGGCGCGATCGCCGGTCTTGCATCGGTCGTGCTGGTGATGCTCATGGGACAGCCGCGCATCTTCTTCTCGATGGCACGCGACGGTCTGCTCCCACCCGTGTTCGGCAAGGTTCACCCGAAGTTCCAGACGCCATACGTCACGACGATCCTCACAGGCGTCGTCGCGGCAGTGATCGCTGGCTACTTTCCGATCGGTCTTCTCGGCGAGCTGGTCTCGATCGGCACGCTGCTGGCATTCGTGATCGTCTGCGCTGGCGTGATCGTGTTGCGCTATCGTCAGCCGAACCTCGAGCGTCCGTTCCGTACGCCGCTGGTTCCACTCGTTCCGATTCTCGGTATCATCAGCTGCGGTGCGCTCATGGGATCGCTTCCGAGTGATACGTGGATTCGTCTGATCGTATGGATGGTACTCGGCCTCCTGATTTACTTCCTCTACGGGAAGAGCCATTCGAAGCTCGGGCGGGCCGAAAAGGTTGGTGCGTGATCTTCTAGCCGTTCCGGCCGCCCGCCGGACGGCTATCGAGCGTCTCGCGCGCGAGCTGCGCGCGGGACGCTCGATTGTTTTATCCACCCACATCAACTCCGACGGCGACGGTTGCGGTTCTGAAACCGCGCTCGCACGGATGCTGGCGCAGCGCGGAATGACGGTCACCATCGTCAATCCGACGCCATGGCCGGAGATGTTTCGCTTTCTGCTCGGCGACGACGTACGCATGGTCGAGCTGAGCGACGGTGGCGCGGATGTCATGCGCAAGGCGGACGTCGTCATCGTGCTCGACATAGCCGACCTTCGCAGGCTTGGAAAACTCGCTGATGTCGTTCGCGGGCTTCAGGTACCGAAGCTGGTGATCGATCACCATGTCCCGAGCGATGACCCGCCGAGCGAGGAGATACTGTCGGACACGACCGCGTGCGCGACCGGCGAGCTCGTGTACGACGTTGGACTCGTCCTCGGGTTCGACATAACGTCCGCGATTGCGAATTCATTGTACGTGGCGCTCGTTACCGACACCGGTGGCTTCCGTTTCAGCAACACGTCGCCGCGGTGCCATGCGGTAGCCGCGCAGTTGCTGGCGGAAGGTGTCGAGCCCGAAGAGATGTACCAGCGCATTTACGCGTCGATGCCGGTTGGCCGTCTCACGTTGCTCCGCGATGCGCTCGCAACGCTCGAGGTCGATTCGACCTACGGTCTGACGTGGATATCGGTTCCAGCTGGCGCTACGGAGAAGCACAACGTTCGGCCGGAGGATCTCGAAGGGATCGCGGAGCATGCGCGGTCTGTCGCCGGAACGCGCATGGCGATCTTCTTTCGCGACCTCGGCCACAATCGCGTGAAGATTTCATTTCGCACCACGCGTGGTGTGGACGCAAACGAGTTTGCGCATCAGTTCGGTGGAGGCGGGCACGTGAAGGCGTCGGGCGCAATGGTAGAGGGCAGCCTCGACGACGTGCAGAAGCGCGTGATCTCCGCGGCGCGATTGTATCTGGGGCCAGCCACGACGGAATAGCGGCGTCCATCGGCAACGTTCCGGCAATACTTTCTTGATGAGGGGGCGTGTGTTCATCGTTCATCGCATAATCGCCGCAACAATTGTCGTCTCTGGCGTCATGCAGGCTCAGACATCACCTGCAACGAGAGTCGGTCCTCCGCACGGAACAGTGATCGTGGTTGGCGGCGGCGCGCTCGGGCCGGAGATAACTGACGCGTTCATCAAGGCCGCAGGCGGGCCGGACGCGCTGATCATCGACGTGCCGAACGCTGGCGGCGCGGCATCGTACGGCCAGGACGCGCCGGGAGCGCGCATGTGGAAGAACGCTGGTGCCAGAAACGTGCACGTTCTCTTCACGACGGACAGGAAGCTTGCCGACGCGGATTCGTTCGCAGCGGTGCTCGAGCACGCTGGTGGCGTCTGGTTCGAGGGGGGACGACAGTTTCATCTCGTCGACGCGTACGCTGGTACGAAGACCGAGCAGGCATTCAGAGACGTACTGGCCCGCGGTGGCGTTGTCGGCGGATCGTCGGCTGGCGCGTCGATACTCGGCGACTTCCTCATTCGCGGTGCGCCATCGAACGACAACCGGATCATGGCCTACCCAGGCTATGAGAAGGGATTCGCGTATCTGCGCAACGTTGGAATCGACCAGCATGTCGTCGCGCGCGAGCGCCTGGCCGATCTCGCCGACTCGATCATGACCTCGCACCCGAACTTGCTCGGAATTTCCGAAGACGAAGGAACGGCGTGGGTAGTGCGCGGTGATACGGCGACGATCATCGGCCGCGACAAGGCATTCGTGTACGGCGGCAGGGATGCGACGGATTCCGGCAAGCCGTTTCTCACGTTGCATCCAGGTGACAGGTATGACCTCGGCGCTCGTCACATCCTGCACCGTGCGGCCGACGATTCACGCGTAAGTACTGCGTTCATCGATTCGCTCTTTAGGAAATACGATGATCCGACAGCGGGCGGCGCAACGGTGCTCGTCGCGCAGAATGGCGAGGTGTTCGTCGACCGCTCATACGGCGTGCCGCCGCAGACGAAGTACATGCCGACCACGACGCTTCCTCAGTTTCAACTTGGTGGGATGTCGGCGGTATTTTCCGCACTGTGTGCGCAATTGCCAGTCCCCAATGCCGGTCGCGCGCAGGCTGGTGAAACTGGCGCCGGTGCGCGAGTGGCCGCACCGTCAACGCCGTTTCAGGCTTGCGTCACGCGTCAGCTGGGTGTGCCGATCGGCCTGCATCGAACCGTAGCGGCAGCGGACGGCAGGGTGGAATCCGATGTGGACGAACTTTATCGACTCGCGCTCGGACTCGAAGACCCGCGGACCTACGCCGGGGCAGACCATGCGAAGGGTTGGCAACCAGACACGTACCACGGCGTGGCGCGGCTTGCCGCGTTCGGCGCGGCCGATGGCAAGCGCAATGCGTTCGTACGTATTCCGGACAAGCACGCCGTGGTGATCGTGCTGACGAACGACCCGACGGCAGACGCCGGACGCGTGGCTGACATGATAACGGATCGGCTGTTGAGCAGCGACGCAACTGCACGCCGCTAGCTGTAGCGGTTGCGGTCGTTCGCCAGTAGCCGGCGTTTGCAGAGCCGCGTCTTCCCGGATGAGCCACGCCAAGGAAAAAGCCCGTGCATCGATTGCACGGGCTTTTCCGTCTGCTTACAGCGATCGGTTATCTGGCTAGACGACCGTCGAGATTTCGGCAGCAGCACGCTCGAGGATATCCGAGATGCGCTTGAGCTGCTCCGGAGTCCGCTTCGCGTTCTGAACGTACACGGCGCGTCCCACGTCCTTCATGGCGCGATGCACCTGCATCATCGGCTCCCCGAATATGCTCTGCGCGAACTCGGTGATCCGCGAGAAGATGTCATCGACTGCCGAGCGATTCTCTTCGAGATACTTGCGACCTTCGTCAGTTATCTCGTACACCTTCTTGCCGCTCTCTTCGGGCGTGACGCGGGCGTAGCCCATGTCTTCCAGCATCGTGAGCGTGGGGTATACGGTCCCCGGGCTCGGCGAATATGCCCCGCCAAAGCGCTCCTCGATTGCCTTGATGATCTCGTAGCCGTGGCGCGGCTTCTCGACCAGCAACTGCAGGATCACGTACTTGAGGTCGCCCTGGTCGAACACGCGAGCGCTACGCGGTCCACCGCGCGGACGCCACGGGCCGGCCCCCCAGAACTGGGAGCCGTCGAAGCCCCAGTTTCCCTTCCACATTCCTCTGCGCATCCAACCCGCGCCGCAATCAAATCCTGGCATGATTGACTTCCTCTCGAAGATATAGTTTGATATATCGTACGATATATCGTTAAGTCTAAGATATATCGATGTTATATCGGGTCAAGGGGTAGGGCAGGGTCCCTTTCATCTTACGAGGGACGGTGGCCACTTCAGGGTTCGTCATTCCCGCGGACGCGGGAATCCATGTTATGGACCTTTGGTTGCGACGACAGCCGGAGGCTTCTCCTCAGCAGGTGGATTCCCGCTTTCGCGGGAATGACGCTGGTTCCGGGATTCCCGCTTTCGCGGGAATGACGAGGGGTGCTCGGTTCCGCGTTTTCGCGAGAATGACCATATCCGCATTTACATTTGGGTATGACAGAAGACACTCCCCGGGGCCGCGCGCTTCCGGTAATGGATCAGGCTCCAACCCCGAAAACAGTCGCACCGCCGACTCCGGTTGCCTTCCCTGACCTCGGCAACATCATTGCCGTTTCGAGCGGAAAGGGCGGTGTGGGCAAGTCCACCGTCGCAGTCAATCTTGCGGTCGCGCTGGCAAGAGATGGCGCTCGCGTGGGAATAATGGACGCGGACATCTATGGTCCAAACGTGCCGCGCATGCTGGGACTGGACGGGCCGCCGCGGCTCGACAATCACGACAGGATGGTGCCGCACGAAGCCTTCGGAGTCCGCGTGGTATCGCTTGGCTTTCTCGTTCCTCCGGATCAGCCGGCGATCTGGCGCGGACCCATCATCATGAAGGTGATCAATCAATTCCTTCGCGACGTGGCGTGGGGCAAGCTGGACTATCTCATCGTCGATATGCCTCCGGGCACCGGTGACGCACAACTGTCCCTCGTGCAGGCGACTCACGTGCACGGCTCGTTGGTCGTTACCACGCCGCAGGATGTGGCGGCCGGCGATGCACTGCGTGGCGCGAAGATGTTCGAGCGTGTGGGCGTTCCAATAATCGGCATCGTCGAAAACATGTCCTATTTCGAGTGCCCGCACTGTGGAAAGCCAAGTGCGTTGTTCGGATCCGGGGGAGGACAGAAGTTGGCGGACTCGCTCGGACTTCCACTGCTGGCTCAGATTCCGTTGTATCCGCGCGTGCTGGAGGGCGGCGATTCGGGACGTCCGATCGTCGTCGCCGAGCCGGAGTCGGGTGCGGCAAAGGCGCTCGCGCAGCTAGCAGGACTCGTGCGGCAGTCGTTCGCGAGTTGATACATCATCCGCTTGCCTGTATCTGGCACGGCGGGCAACTTTGGTGACATGACGGCACTGGAAACCGAACGCGCGACCGCGGACGCCGCTGCGACCGGTGCCGCGGTGAAGAGGGGCTATGTCAAGCAGATGTTTTCCGACATAGCCCCGCATTACGATCGCGTGAATCGGATCATCAGCTTCAGGCTGGATCAGTGGTGGCGCCGGAAGGCGATACGCGATCTCAACATCGCGCGCGATCCTGGTGCGACATATCTGGATCTGTGCGCCGGCACGCTCGACATCTCGTCACAGATCGCGTCGCTCGCGAACTTCCGCGGCTCCGTCGTCGCAGCCGATTTCGCCGAGCCGATGCTGCGCGCGGGACTGGGAAAGGTGTCGCGCGACGTCGTACGGCCCGTTACTGCCGATGCACTGGAACTTCCATTCACCGACGGGTTCGCGGCCGGTGCAATCGTCGTCTTTGGAATCCGCAACGTGGTGGATCTCAATGCGGCGCTGCGTGAGGTCTATCGCGTGCTGCGGCCCGGCGCGCGTTTCGTCATTCTCGAATTCGGTGTTACACAGAACCCGCTTGTCGGTTGGATATATCGGCTGTACTTCAACCATCTATGCCCGCTCATCGGCAACGCCGTGGCGCGGCATCACAGTGCGTACAACTACCTTCCAAAATCCGTTGCACACTTCCCGTCGGAAATCGATCTTGCGCAGCGCATGCGCGACGCAGGCTTTGAATCCGTGCGCTGGCGCTCGTACACGTTCGGCGTGGTCGCAATCCACATCGGTGAGAAACACTAACCGATGACGGTCGACTCTGTCGGTGACTTCATTGCCGAGCTGGAGCGCGCGGGTGAGCTCGTCCGGATCCGTCATGCGGTCAAGGCGAAGCTCGAGCTGTGCGAGATAAGCGACAGAGTGATGAAGCAGGCGGGCGGCGGAAAGGCGCTCCTGTTCGAGAATGTCATCCTGGACGACGGTCGGCGATCAGCGTATCCGGTTGCCATCAATCTCTTCGGATCGATGCGCCGGATGGCGATGGCTCTGGGTGTCACTGACCTGGACGACATCGGCGCGCGCATCACCGCATTGATGGACCTCAAAGTTCCCGAGGGGATCATCGCCAAGTTGTCTCTGCTTCCGCGGTTGATGGAGGTGGCAAAATTTCCTCCCCGCGTTCGCTCCGGTCCGGCGCGCTGTCAGGAAATCGTGCTCGAGGGCGACAGGATAGATCTGCGCGACATACCGATCATTACCTGCTGGCCCGAAGATGGGGGTCCGTACGTCACGCTGCCCATGGTGATTTCACGGGACCCCAAGCGCGGAATACGCAACGTCGGCATGTACCGCGTTCAGTATGACTCGCCCAACACGCTCAAGATGCACTGGCAGCGCCACAAGGTGGGAGCCGCGCACTGGCGCGAGATGGCCGCGCGCGGGGAGAGAATGCCTGTGTGCATTGCGGTTGGTGCCGATCCGGCCTCGATCTACTCAGCGTCCGCTCCGCTGCCGCCGACCGTGGATGAGTTCATCTTCGCAGGCTTCCTTCGCAAGGAGCCAGTGTCGCTGGTAAAAGCTGTTACGTGCGACCTGGAAGTGCCGGCCGAGGCGGATTTTGTGTTCGAGGGATACATCGATCCTTCCGAAGACCTCGTAGTCGAGGGGCCGTTCGGAGATCACACTGGATTCTACAGCGAGGCCGATTATTATCCGCGCGTTCACGTCACAGCTGTGACGATGCGCAGAGATGCAGTCTATTCAACGACCATCGTGGGCGTGCCGCCGATGGAAGACTATTACCTCGGCCATGCGACCGAGCGGATCTTCCTGCCACTGCTCAAGCTGACGATCCCGGAGATCGTGGACTACCACATGCCCGCGGAAGGGATATTCCACAATCTCGTCTTCGTCTCGATCGACAAGCAGTACCCGGGCCAGGCGTACAAGGTGATGAACGCCATGTGGGGACAGGGACTAATGTCGCTCGCGAAGGTGCTCGTGATCGTGGACAAGGACGTGGACGTTCGCAACCCGTTCGAGGCATGGTGGGTTGCGCTGAACAACATCGATCCCGAGCGCGATACTCGCTTTACAATGGGGCCGATGGACGTTCTGGATCATTCGAGCAGGGCATTCACATATGGATCCAAGATGGGGATAGACGCGACGCGCAAGTTTCCCGAGGAAGGATTCACGCGCAACTGGCCGACGCGAATCGTGATGGACGACGCCACGAAGGCGCGGGTGGATGCCATGTGGAGCGAGCTCGGGCTATGACAGCACGTGAAGGCCAGACATTTCATGGGGTATCGCGGGTTGTGAGGTACGTGAACTTCGTGAAGCTTCCACACACGCTTTTCGCGTTGCCGTTCGCGCTCGTCGGCGTGGTGCTTGCGAGTTATCACACGCCTGTGACGCTCCGGGAGGTCGGCTGGGTCGTGATCGCATTCACCGCGGCACGCTTCGCCGCGATGGGATTCAACCGCATAGCGGATCGGGAAATCGATGCGCTGAATCCGCGAACCAGGATGCGGGAGCTGCCGTCGGGAGCGCTCGGCGTTACCGAGGCGATGATCGCGGTCGCGGTCGCCTGCGGCGTGTTCCTGTTCGCCGCATTCGAGCTCAATCACGTCTGCTTTCTTCTGGCACCGATAGCGCTGGCCTGGGTTTTCTTCTACAGCTTCACCAAGCGATTCACTCGCTGGTCGCACGTTGTGCTTGGCGTGGGACTCTCGATAGCGCCGGTCGGCGGTTATCTGGCGGTAACGGGGACGTGGGCCAGTCCATGGTGGATGTTGTGTGTGCTCGCGATTGCGGTCGCGACGTGGGTCGCGGGTTTTGATATTCTCTACGCGCTTCAGGACATAGAATTCGATCGTGGCAACGCATTGCACTCGATTCCCGTCCGATGGGGTGAGCGCGGCTCCCTGCTGGCAGCGCGGGCTCTGCACGCGATCACGATCATCGCGCTTGCGTCGGTCGGATTCGCAGTGGGTGGCGGCGCGATCTACACTGCCGGTGTCGTCGTCGCAGCAGGCCTTCTCCTGTACGAGCACACGCTCGTGAAGCCTGGTGACATCAGTCGACTCGACGCGGCGTTCTTCACGATGAACGGCATCATCAGCATCGTGTACTTCGGGTTCGTATTTGCCGAGCGGGTTGCGTCATGAGTGACGTCGGGCCGCGCATTCCTTTCACGGTTGCGATCACGGGCGCATCCGGCGCGCCGTACGCGGTGCGGTTGCTGGAGCAATTGTGCGTTTCCGGTCAGCGCGTGTCGCTGCTGATCTCGAGTTACGGATTCCGGCTGCTGGCGGCGGAAACCGGAATCGAATCGATCGGCGCACTCCGCGATGCCGTCGGTGGCCGCGGCTGGGATGACCTCATCACCGTTTACGACGACGCGGATCGTGGCGCGGCTCCGGCATCCGGATCTGCACGCAGCGCGGGCATGGTTATATGTCCGTGCTCGATGGGAACGCTGAGCGCGATCGCTGCCGGCTCGTCACGATCACTGGTCGAGCGCGCAGCGGACGTGACGCTCAAGGAACGACGCAAGCTGATTCTGGTGCCGCGTGAGACGCCGCTTTCGAGCATTCATCTCGAGAACATGTTGAAGCTGAGCAGGGCAGGCGTAGTCATTCTCCCAGCGGCGCCGGGTTTCTATCATCAGCCCAAGTCGATACCGGAGCTGGTGGATTTCGTCGTCGCCCGGGTGTTGGACCAGATGGGTGTCGAGCATTCACTCGGCCACCGCTGGGGAGCCGAACAGGATACGTAACCAGATGGTTACGTTATTTCTTCTGCTTCACCTTCATCCCGGCATTGCCGCTTGCGACCGCGCGGACAGCGATGCCGGCCGCGGTTACATATATCCCCGCGACGTCCACCGAGTCCACCTGAGCCGATAGCGTTACCGCATCGCCGAGTTTGCGGTTGAGTCCATCAGTGAGAAGCGATCGTCCCTTGGTGATCAGAAGATCGGCGGGGATCCGAGCCTTCTCTCTGAACAGCTCGCGCAGCGCGTCGGACCGGAGCCAGCTGTACGCGCTGATGATCTCGCTGTCGGTGTTCAGATCGTAATCGAGATCCGGCACGCGCAATTCGCCCGCATTCCGATCGTAAACGGGCTTACCGGCGAAGACCAGTGTGCCATTGGCATCGCCAGTGAAGGTGACCGCAAGTGCAAGACGACCTTGAGGCAGCGGCGACACGCGCGCACTCTGCACCGTCACCGTTCGGCCTCCTTCCGTGATTGGTTTCCCCCTCAGCGCATCCGTGATCGTCTTCGACGCGTCGGCGTAGCTCATGAGGCCGCCGAGCACTATATGGAATCCCGTTGCGGCGGTGTCGCGCGCGAGCGGCGGGAGAGGCGGAACGACCGGATGTGGCTCTGCGCCGGTGACGATTCGGGGCCGCGCATCGAGGCCGGCGTCGACTATGAGATCGTCACCCGCGCCGCTCACGTCGCCCATGCGGAGCCGTTCCGGTCCGAGCAGCAGCCAGACGTTATCGGTGAGGCGAATCGGTTTGTTGAGAAGACCCCACCATTCCTCGAAATGACTGCCAAGGTCGACGCGTGAGATCTTTCGGTCGATGTCCGGCAGGTGCGATTTGAGTGCATCGCGTGCAGCGTCCACGACACGTTGCGTGACGTCGTATCGGATGATGCTCACCGTACACCGGTCTCTGTCGGCGCTGGACGCCGGGCCGAGTCGACCGATGCGCGCATGCGAGGACAGGTGCCAGTCGGATGTCAGCGTCAACGGCGTGATGAGCTCGACGGTCACGCGCGGACGGTCGGCCGCCGAATCGCCACCGCAGCCTGCACCGACCGTGGGGCCGAAACGCGGCTTGAAATAGCCGCGCGCTGCGTACGCAAGCGTCGCGCGCAGGTGTACTTCGTTATCGCTCACGAACGTCGTGAACGGGCCGCGTACAGCCTCGTACGCGTAATGTCTGTTAGGATCGTTTCCGACCATGCGGACGCTATCGATCGACCCGAATTTCATGGGAACCGCTCGCTCGACGACGGCCAGCACCGGAGTGTAGTCGTACACCAGCGGAATATTGAAGTGGGACAGTGGGAGCGGCGGCGGGGCGGGGAGCGAATCGAGCTGAGCAGTGGATATGGTCGCAGGTTTCTCGCGCCGGCAGGCCTGGGCGACGGGTAGGCAGAAGAGCAGGAACAGCGCAGCGCGCCTCCGACTCGGCGTCATCGGCGTTCAGGCGTGCGAGTAGCGATGCACGAGGTCTTCAGCGGGCGATCCATCCGGGCATGATGAATGCACATCCACGGTTTTCTGGTTATACGGAAATTTTACGGAGGTTCGAATGAACGACAAGGACAAAAGCAAGTCTCACGCCGGCAGTCACGACGAGTCGTCCGCGGAAAAGAGAGCGGAGAAGTTTGGCAGCCGTACGGTAGGCCGTGGCATGGACTCGCCCGACTCTACAGAGGCGGTGCTGGATGCGAGCACCGGCGAGCCTGATCCCCGGGCGACGGAGAAGAGGGACAGCGACGGGCACTCCGGAAAGAAGTAGTGTCTCTCAGGCAACGCGGCTGGCGCGTTGCATCTCTTGTGGGAATTTCCTGAACCAACTCGACAGTAGCAACAGCTCGTCTATCTCATGAGTCGGGATGGACGAGCCGGTTGTCGGCTTTTCGCCGAATATGTCGTCGACCAACCGGCGCATTGCGGCCTTGTCGCGACGCGTCTTCGGGCTGTCCAGCTCCGCGCGTACGATGCCGCGGCGAATGACGTAGGTCCGATCGCGCCCGTCGAAGCCTTCCACGTTGTAAACGAAAGACAGCGACTCCACGGCGAAGCGTAGCCGGTCGAACTGCTCGCGCAGGGCTTCCAGGCGCGACAGCTTGTCGCGGAAGATAGCGGCGCGCTCGAATTCCAGTGCGTTGCTCGCGGCCTCCATCTGACGACGGAGTGTGTCAGCCGGTCCGGCATCCGATCCCTCCAGAAATGCACGTGCAAGCGCAAGCTGGTGATCGTACTCCGCTACGGTGCATCCACCGACACAGGGTCCGAGGCACTTTCGGATCTCGTGACGTATGCATCCCGGCGTGCGCCCCAACTGGAAGAGCTCGTGCTGATCGGCGAAGTAGATCGGCATGTCGCTCCGGCAATCGCGAAGTCCCAGCACGTCGTTCAGCTCGCGCACCGCCTCGCTCACGCGCTGTGCGCCGACGAATGGGCCGTAATACACTGCTGCGTCATCGGGACCGGCGCCGCGAACGACGTTGAGCTTTGGAGCCGCGCCGCGCGAGATCTTGATGAACGAGTAGTGCCTGGCGTCGCGCTTCATCGCCACATTGAATCTTGGACGATATTGCTTTATCAGTCGCAGCTCGCGCAGCAGTGCGGCAAATTCACTCGGCTCGTAGTCCCATTCGATGCGGGTCGCGTCGCGCAGGATGCGTGCGCCCTTGTCTTCCGGATACGCTGCGCGAAAGTAGCTCATCAGCCGGGAGCGAATCTGCTTGGACTTGCCGACGTACACGATCTCGCCGTTCTCGGCGATCATCCGATAGACGCCTGGTTCGTTGCGGGCAGATTCGCGAACCACGGCCCGCATCGCGGCGAGCTGCTCGTCGCTCGTCGGCTCCTTGAAAGTGTACGCGCGTGACTTTCTTGCCATCGGGATGCGCGTCGTCAGTGCTGGCAGTGCGCGCAGAGCACTGTCTGGCGGCCATCGATCGCGTGCGTTCCGATAAGTCTCGCGCCACAGCGGTGGCAGGGTTCTCCGGCGCGGCCGTACGCCGACAGGAATTGCACGAACTCGCCGGCCTCGCCACTCGCGTTTCGGTAATCGCGGATGCTGGACCCTCCCGCCACGATCGCCTCGCGCAGCACGGACACTATCGCGTTGCGCAGGTCGGCAGCTTCCGCCGGCGTGACGTCCTTCGCCATTCGTGACGGATCGATTCCGGCGCGCCAGAGCGCTTCGTTCGCGTAGATGTTGCCGACGCCAACGACCTTGTACTGATCCATGATCACCTTCTTGACGGGCTGCCGTGACGCGCGAAGAATAGCGGAAAGGCGCTCCGCCGTAAATCCCTCTTCGAGCGGCTCCTCCCCCAGCTCGCCGAAATAGTCACCAAGTCGCGTCGGATCCATCAACGCGACCGTTCCCAGCCGCCGGACGTCGCGATAGGCCAGAACGAAGCCGGAGTCGAGCCCCAGCATCACGGCGATGTAGGTGCGGTCGTAATCGGTGAGCTCGCTTCCGCGCGTAGCGAGCAGAGCGCCAGTGAACCGCGGCTGCACTACCAGCGAGTCTCCGGTGTCGAGGGAAATTACGATGTGCTTGGCTCGTCGGTTCGCGCCGGTAATCCGCGTGCCGCGTACACGTTTCGCGAAGGTGCGCGCCGTCACCTCGCGCAACACGTCCGGGCGCGGCAGCCCCACCGCTTCGATGGTGCGGCCGGCGACCGCTTCGTTCACACCTCGCGCGATCGTCTCGACTTCGGGCAGCTCAGGCATTTGTCCTGTGGTCGGACAGCTTCATCTCTCTCGCGAGCTCCCTCCAGGCTATGTCGCGTCGCATCTGCTTGCCCGCAAACCGGATGCGTTCTGCGTAGCGCCGGCTGTGATTGCTCGCTGCATGGAGTGTTGGAGCGACAGCGGTCACAGACAGCACGCGTCCGCCGTCGGTGACCACAGGCGGCTCGTCGGAACGCTGCGCTTTCATCCCGTCCGCCACTCTCGTACCGGCGTGAAATACGTAAACACCGTCCTCCGGCTCGGGAAAGGAAATCGGGTCACCCTTCCGGACTTTTCCCGGATAGCCCGCGGCCGCGAGAACAGTAGTCACGCTGAAGCCGGTATTCCACGCGAACTCCGGTGTATCGATCAGTGACTCGCCGCGAGCGACTGTGAGCAATGGTTGCAACAGCGAGCTCGACATGAGCGGCAACAATGCCTGCGTTTCCGGATCGCCGAAGCGACAGTTGAATTCGACGACCTTCACCCCAGTCGCGGTGAGCATCAGTCCGGCATACAACAGGCCCGAAAATGGCGAGTGGTCGTCTCGCATCGCAGCGAGTACGCGGTCGATGATCGTCACCTTGACGAGCGCCTGCAGAGATGTGGTATCCAGCGATACGGGCGCATATGCGCCCATCCCGCCGGTATTCGGCCCCATGTCTCCGTCTTCGAGACGCTTGTGATCCTGCGCGCCGATCATCAGTCGCGAATGCTGGCCATCGCAGACGGCGAAGACGGAGATCTCCTCGCCGGACATGAACTCCTCGACCAGGATCTCCTTGCCAGCATCGCCAAACGCTCGGGTCTGGAGCATCTCCGTGATCGCGCGTTCCGCTTCCGCCATCGTTTCGGCGATGATGACACCCTTTCCTGCGGCGAGTCCCGACGCCTTGATCACTACCGGCGCGCCGATCGCATGGGCAGCGCGCAGCGCGGTGTCGACGGACGTATGATGACTCGCACGCGCCGTAGGAACACCGGCGCGCAGCATCAGCTCCTTCGCGAATCGCTTGGAAGTCTCGATACGTGCCGCGGCTCGCGTCGGTCCGAAGAGAGGCAGGCCTTCGGCGTGGAATGCGTCAGCGATTCCTGCGTCCAGCGGAGCTTCGGGGCCGACGACGGTGAGATCGGGTCGTTCCGCGCGTGCGAGCGCCAACAGTGCAACGATGTCGTCCGCTGGAATCGCGACGCATCGCGCAAGGGTAGCGATCCCGGGATTTCCAGGTGCGGCGATCAGGTCGAGCGTAGGATCATCCTGCAACAGCTTCCATGCGATCGCGTGCTCGCGCGCGCCACCGCCAACTATCAGAACCTTCACTCGTCCTCGTTGCGGAACACGTTGTTCATGGTATCGGTCGCACGTCGCGCCGCATCGGCCACCTGATTCATCATGCCCTTCATCTTCTCACCGTAATATCCAGCAGCATCGGCGTAATCGTCAGTCAGCGGGCGTTCGTTCGGTGCGCCTCGCCTCGCGTATTCGCCATTGATGATCGCGTCGTAGCCGCCCGCTTGAATCCAGCGCTGAAGCTCGGCGGCGCGCACGGTGTTGAACGGGTGGGTGCGACCAGAAACATTGAGAAGCTTGAACAGAAGATCGATCGCACCGCTATCGCTTTCGTATTCCTGAGCCTGCGCGAGAAACTCGTCGAGATTGGTCTCGGTCGCGTCGCCCTTGCCACCCGCGAACAGGAGGAACATGCGCATGGCCTGAATCGGATCCTGCGACGCCAGCAGCCCGGCGCGATCCGCCGAGAACTCGGCCTTGCGATACCACTCCAGCAATGCAAGCTGAATTGGAAGAGCAATGAGGCCGAGTCCTGGAATCGCGTTGAAGCCGAAGGATAGAAAGAGCAGTGCGAGCGTCGAGTACGTTGAATGTCCGCTCATCACGTGACCGACCTCGTGGCCGAGCAACACGCGCTGCTGCGGCTCATCCAGAATTCCGAGCGCGCCGGTGTGTACGACTATGAACGGTTTTTCGAAACCGACCGCCATCGCGTTGACGAACGGGGTCTGCGTAACGAACAGATCCGGACGTTCGGGCCAGTCGAGCGTTTCCAGAACCTCCATGTACAACGCATGCAGCCTGGGCCGCTGGCGCTCGTTGACGCGCACGGAGTCCGCCGTGAACAACTGCCGCACTCCGCGCTCACCCAGGAAGCTCATCACCCTGCGCACGAGCTCGTCGAGTCCGGGGATCGCGCGCAACGTCTGCAGCGCCGCGCGGTCGGCCGGGTGCTCCCAAGCCACCGGCGCGATACCCGTCAGCGTGCGTCGTGACGACGGAGCGGGAACTGGCAGCCCGCCTGTCATCTGAGCGCCTGGTCCAGGTCGGCGATGAGGTCGCCGACATCTTCCACTCCGCACGACAGTCGCACCAGACCTTCGGTAATTCCCAGCTGGGCGCGGCGCGCGGGTTCGACCGACGCGTGAGTCATCTCGGCAGGGTGATTGATGAGACTCTCGACGCCACCGAGCGACTCGGCGAGCGAGAACACGTGGACTCGTCCGAGCATGCGTGCGGCCGCCGCGCGACTCCCCGTTTCGACGGAGATCATCCCGCCGAATCCCTTCATCTGCTTCACTGCCAGCGCGTGCTGCGGATGGGATTCGAGCCCCGGATAGAAGACTCTGTCCTCGCCCATGCGTTTCGCCAGCCACGCAGCGATCGCGCGACCGTTGCTGTCGTGCCGCTCCATGCGCAGGTGCAGCGTCTTTGTCCCGCGCAGGACGAGCCACGCGTCCATCGGTCCGGGCACGGCGCCGGAGGCGTTGAGAACAAACTGCATGCGCGTTGCGAGATCGTCGTCATCGACGAGCGCGATTCCGCCGATCATGTCGCTGTGGCCGTTGAGATACTTGGTCGATGAGTGCCAGACGATATCCGCGCCGAGCGTGAACGGTTGCTGCAGGTATGGCGATGCGAAGGTGTTGTCGACGACGAGGAGCGCCTTGCGCGAGTGCGCGACGTCGGCGGCGGCCTGGATGTCGGTGAGACGCATGAGCGGGTTGGTCGGCGTCTCGATGATTATTGCAGCGGTACTGCTGGTGCACGCATCGGCGATCAATTGCGGATCGCGAGTGTCGACGTACGAGAATGTCATGCCGTAGTTGCGCAGGATCTTGTCGAACAGTCTGTATGTACCGCCGTAGACATTCTCGCCCACGACGAAATGATCACCGGACTTGAACAGCTTCATGATGGAATCGAGGCAGCCCATACCGCTCGAGAAGGCGAAGCCGTATTTCGCGCCTTCGAGTGCGGCGACGTTGCGCTCCAGTGCTTCACGCGTGGGATTTCGGCCGCGCGCGTACTCGTAGCCCTTGTTGACGCCGAGTGCCTCCTGGACATAGGTAGAGGTCTGGTATATGGGCGTCATGATCGCGCCGGAAAGCGGATCCGGGCGCTGGCCGGCGTGGATGGCTCGGGTCCCAAAGGCGGCGGACATGTCCTCGTCGAAGATCTTCGTCATGGCAGGGGGTTGGATCGGAAGCTAGAATACCTCTTAGAAATATGAAGGAGGTGATGACGTGACGGCGCCTGAGCCGATGTTTTGTGTCATCGCGGACGATGAGCCTCGCCTCCGGCAGGTACTCGTCCGTCTGATGACGAGCGACGGCTTCACGTGCCTCGAAGCGGCGGATGGCGTCGAGGCGCTGGAGCGGCTTGACTCCGTGCCGGCGGCCCTCCTGCTCAGCGATCTTCGGATGCCGAGGATGGACGGCATCGAGCTGCTGCGCCAGGCTCGGGCGAAATACCCCGATCTGGCCGTGATCCTCATCACCGCTGTCGCCGACGTCGAGCTCGCCCTGAGCTGCCTTGCCAGCGGGGCGATGGATTATCTCACCAAGCCATTCCACCTCGAAGAAGTGCTGGCCAGGGTGGAACAGGCCATGGAAAAACGGCGGCTCATTCTGGAGAATCGCGATTACCAGAACGGGCTGGAGCGGCTGGTTGCGACCCAGGCCCGCCGCCTGGAGGAGCTGTTCCTGGGTGGCGTTCAGGCGCTGGTGCAGGCGCTGGAGGTCAAGGACCAGTACACCCGTGGACACTCGATTCGCGTGAGTCAGTATTCGTCGCTCCTGGCGCGTGAGATCGGTCTTTCGGAGTCGATGGTCCGGCAGATCGAGCTCGGCGGCCAGGTGCACGACATCGGGAAGATCGGAGTGCGGGAGGCCGTGCTGAACAAGGAAGGGCCGCTTACGGACGAGGAGTACCAGCACATCATGACGCATCCCATGCTGGGCTGGCAGATTCTCTCACCGTTGCTCGGCGAGGAACCGGTCGCGCTCAGCATCGTGCGCTCGCATCATGAGCGGTTCGACGGACGCGGCATTCCGGACAAACTTGCCGGAATGGACATTCCGATGGAAGCGCGAATCGCCGGCATTGCCGACGCGTTCGATGCGATGACGAGCGGGCGCGCATATCGCCGCGGCCGCTACATGTCCGCTGAGGATGCCATTGCCGAGATCACGCGCTGCTCCGGTACGCAGTTCGATCCCGAGCTGGCGCCGGCCTTCATCAGAGTGATTCGCCGCGAGAAGCTGGCGAGCTAGCGCTGTCCCCCCGCGGCAAGTATTGCCGCCTTCGCACCAATAACGAGCTTCGTCGCCCTGGCATCGTTAGTGCGATACCGTACATCGCTACACAAGACGATATCGGCGTTTCTCATAGGGAAAACGCGAAAATGCCGGTGATTGTGAAGCACACAATTTGTTGTTCGTGCGCGACACTTCCGTTGCAGCAGCGCTACAGCATGTGTGCGTGTCACCTGGATCTGCAGGGGACACGAAATTCGAACTCCAATGGAGCGACCAGATGGGATTTGCCACCAAGATCGCCACCGCTGCAGCCTTTGCTGTCATGACCGCTGCGTCCGCCAGCGCCCAGCAGTCGGTAACGTTCAGCACCACCGGCTGTTTTGCCGGCACTCCGACCAGCGGCTGCACGAACTCGTCCGCTGACGGTTTTTTCAGCTTCACCGGAGCGGGAAGCAGCACCTACAATCTCACCAGTGG
Organism: Gemmatimonadaceae bacterium; assembly: GCA_035553335.1. Classification (GTDB taxonomy): domain Bacteria; phylum Gemmatimonadota; class Gemmatimonadetes; order Gemmatimonadales; family Gemmatimonadaceae; genus Fen-1247. The sequence goes on along the minus strand of DATNCZ010000305.1, from coordinate 20,452 downwards.
AGTTGCCCAGAATGTGAACCTCGGTCTCTTCGGGGTTACCGGACCGAACACGGGATCGGGTGTCAACGACAACTTCAACCTGTGGCTGGCGTTCACCAATCCGCCTGGCGTGACGCAGAACGATGCCGCGACCGTGTCGGGCAAACTTCAGGGCGCCAACAGCGTGACGCTCGACTTTGCCAACAACGGACTGCAGAACGTGTTCACGTATGGTGATGGCGGCACGTTGCAGCTCTCGGTCGCCGATCACGTGTTCCCGAGCGAAGGCTCTGCACAACTGCAGGGAACACTGCTCTACACGGCAGGAACCATCACGTCCACGCCCGAGCCAGGCTCCATGGCTCTCCTGGCAACCGGCCTCGTCGGGCTCGTGCCAATGGTGCGTCGTCGTCGCAAGTAGATCGGTCGCGTGAACGGTAAGCGTATGGGTTCGGTTCTCCGCCATACGACGTAGATTTGACTGATGCCCGTGCGTTTCGCGCGGGCATCAGCTTTTTCACAGACATGACATCCTATCCAGGCTTGATGGTAAGCGTGTCCGGTGTGCGCGGGCGCGTCGGCGAGGCGTTGACCCCGGAGATCGTATCCAGATTCGCCGCCGGATTCGGCAGTTGGGCGCTTTCGCGCGACCCATCGAAAAAAACGATCGTACTCGGCCGCGATAGCCGGGTGAGCGGACCGATGTTTCATCACGCGGTGATCGCTGCGCTGGAAAGTGTGGGCGCTCGGATCATCGACATAGGCATCGTGCCGACCCCCACGATTCAGCTCGCGGTCGAGCATCACCACGCAGCCGGCGGCCTCGGTATTACGGCGAGCCACAATCCGATCGAGTGGAACGCACTCAAGTTCATCGGATCTTCCGGGCTGTTTCTCGACGGTGACGAAGCACGCGAGATGCGCGCAGTTGTCGAGAGCAGTTTCCCGCGTGCGACATGGGACAGACTCGGCACCATCGAACGTGATGACGCGGCGATCGAGCGGCACATCAGCGCGATCCTCGCTCTGCCATTCATCGACGTCGAAGGCATTCGCGGGCGCGGTTTCCACGTCGCGCTCGATTGTGTGCGCGGCGCGGGTGGTCGCTTCATGCCGAACCTGCTCGAGAGACTTGGCTGCCGGGTATCCTCGATCAACATGGAAGTCGATGGCCGCTTCCCGCGTCCGCCGGAACCTGTTGCCGAGAATCTCGGCGAGCTCGAGGCGCTGGTGCGTAGCAGCGGCGCAGTGGTGGGATTCGCAGTAGATCCGGACGTGGACCGTCTCGCGCTCGTGTCAAACGATGGCAAGGCCATCGGCGAGGACTACACGCTCGCACTCGCGGCGAGTGTGGTGCTCGGACATCGCGACGGCCCCGTTGTAACGAATCTCTCGACCAGCAGAATCGTCGATGATGTAGCCGAGCGTGCGGGACGCACTGTTGTGCGCGCGCCCGTTGGAGAAGTGAACGTCGCGACACGCATGCGTAGTGAGAAAGCAGCCATAGGTGGTGAAGGAAACGGTGGAGTCATTCTCACCGAGATGCATCTCGGACGCGACGCACCGGTCGGGGTCGCACTGATCCTGCAGTTGCTGCATCAGGAGAACCGTCCGCTCTCGGTGATCGTGAGCGACTATCCGCGTTACTCGATCGTGAAGGACAAGCTCGATCTTCCGTCGGCCCCTCTGGATTCTGTATACAAGAGTCTGCGCGCCGCGTTTCCCGATGCGAGCATCGATACGCAGGACGGAATGCGCCTGTCGTGGCGGGATCGATGGGTCCACGTCAGGCCATCGGGGACCGAGCCGATCGTGCGCGTCATAGCTGAAGCGCCGACGCAAGCCGAGGCGCAAGCACTCATTCGTGCGGGTAGAGAAGCTGTCGAGAAGCTGTCAAATTCGTGAGTTGAAATTCGAGCAGGATTTCGCGTAGCATTTTCACATTTCGCGCGTACTATTCAATAGAAGGATTATGGCGTGGGGCACGCAGATTGCCCTGAGTTGGGGACAGATGGATCTACCCACGAGGTGGTTATGAGGATGACAGCACTTGTTGCCTGCGTCCCACTGCTGGCCGGTGCGCTTGGTGCGCAGGCCACCACGAGCGACCGGTTGCCGGGTCAGGGAGGGCAGGGTCTCACGCTGATGCTGCTGCCGCCGTCGCCCGAGACACATCAGCCGATCCGTTACGTGCTGAGCGAACCTGCATACGTTGCTGCCTTCCTCGTTTATCCAGGCGCAGGTGTGCGGCTGCTCTATCCGCTGGTCGATCAACGTGAAAAACTGCACACGGCCGGATACAACAGCGATGAGCTGATCGGCGCGTCGTTCGACAACGACATCTACAACGTCGTTCTCGGCCCCAACGCTCACGGAATTGGACCGGTGTATCTCTACATGGTCGCATCGAGGCGTCCGCTCGATGTAGCGCGTTACGTGCACAAGCCGATGACTCTCGCATCCGCCGTCGGCGAAAAGGAATCGCGGTCATTCTATTCCGACGTCGCATTCGACGCTCTGCTCAACAACGCGGTCTCTCTGGGCGACGACGATTCCTGGGATTCCGACGTGTACATCCTCTGGCCGAGCGTCGACGGCAGTGCGCGTGGACGGACGCAACTCGCCCGCGTTCTCTGCGCAGACGGCACGGCTCGCGAGGTTCCGATCGACTACCCGTTCGCTGGGTGTCCGGGCCAGCAGCACGTTCTTCCGGTCGCGCAGGTATTGCGTCCGGTGCAGCGCACGGCTGCGGGGGACGCGCAGTCCGCCTCGCCCTCCTTTGCGAATGGGCCGACGGTTCTCCCGACGATCGTCGGTGACCGCGCAGCTGCCGCCGAGCAACGTGCTGCAAGGGCGCGGGCAGGCGAGGGGCAGGGCCCGATGATCATCACTGCCGCCAATGGTGATGCGGCCGTGGCTCAGGTCGCTCCGTCGGCCGCGGCGGTGGGCTCTCAGGTGGAGTTGTTCGAGGGGTCCGGGCGAGCGCACGATCGTGCGCGGCGCGAAGACAACGGTCTGCGCGCGCCATATTCGCCCGAGCAGAGACAGGAGTGGCGGCAACAGCACCCGGGCGCCCGTGTTGGCGGATCGCCGACGCTGGCGCCGAACCCGCGGCTTTCGCCCAACCCCTCACTTTCGCCGAACCCAGGATTCTCCCCCAGCCCTGGCATGGGTGAGCGTCAGCGGGCGGCGCCGAGATTCGAGGCGCCTCGACCGATGGGCTCGAGTCCGCCGCCTGTCCGTAGCGCCCCCTCGGTGGGCCAGCTGCCGGCACCAAGCAAGGGAAGCAGCATGCCAGCGAAACAGGATCACTAGGAAGGGTGTAATTGAATGTCAGCGGGCGGATGATCGATCCCAGTCGATCATCCGCCCGTTCAGCGTCCTGGCGTAGCAACACAAGTGCGCGGTCCCTAAATTGGGCAGGATGTCGCAGCTCCCCGAATTCGGGTGGCGTTCCCCAAACAAGACATAAATATTCATGTGCGGAATTGTCGGTTATATCGGTGACAAGGGCGCGGGCCCTCTGCTTCTCGAGGGCCTCAAGCGGCTCGAGTACCGTGGCTACGACTCGGCCGGAGTCGCCGTAATGAACGGCAACGGGGTCGAGACGCGGAAGGCCGCGGGCAAGATCTCGCGGCTCGAGACCGTCATGAACGCCATGCCGATAGCCGGCAGCGTCGGAATCGCTCACACGCGCTGGGCAACCCACGGCGCGCCGAACGAATGCAATGCGCACCCGCACGTCTCGATGGACGGCACCGTCGCGGTTGTGCACAACGGCATCATCGAGAACTTCTCGCTTCTCCGCAGCAAGCTTCAGGCGCTCGGCTACAAGTTCGTGTCGGAGACGGATACGGAAGTACTCGCGCACCTGATACAGGAAGCGTACGAGGACTCGCTCGAGCAGGCCGTGATGGACGCGCTGTCGCAGATCGAGGGCACGTACGGGATCGCTGTCGTGTCGAGTCGCGATCCCAACAAGCTCGTTGCCGCGCGTCAGGGAAGTCCGCTCCTGATCGGGCTTGGCGAGGGCGAGTACTACGTCGCGAGCGACGTATCGGCGATTCTCGCGCACACGCGCCAGGTCGTGTATCTGGATGACGGCGACATAGCCGTGCTGGACCGCAACGGATATCGCGTGTTCGACAACGACGCACGCGAGATGCGTCGCAGCGTGAGCAAGGTCGATTGGGATCTGGGACAGATCGAGCGTGGTGGCTATCCGCACTTCATGCTCAAGGAGATCTTCGAGCAGCCGCAGACGATCGAGAATACCATGCGCGGCCGTCTGCTGGCAGACACCGGCACCGCGAAGCTCGGCGGACTCAACCTCACCGACGAGGATCTGCTTCGCTTCGACAACATCGTGCTCACAGCGTGTGGCACGAGCTGGCACTCCGCGCTGATCGGTGGAATGATGCTCGAGGATCTCGCGCGCATTCCGACCAAGGTGGAATACGCGTCCGAGTTTCGCTATCGCAACCCCGTGGTTACGGACCGCACGTTGTGCATAGTGATATCACAGTCCGGCGAAACGGCGGATACACTCGCGGCGATGCGTGAGGCCAAGCATCGCGGTGCGCGCACGCTGGGAATCGTGAACGTCGTCGGCTCGACGATCGCGCGCGAGTCGGACGGCGGATCGTACATCCACGCAGGACCGGAGATCGGTGTCGCGTCCACCAAGGCATTCTCCAGCCAGGTTACCGCGCTGCTGCTGTTCACGCTCAAGCTTGCGAGACTGCGCGCGCTGTCCACTGTCCGCGGCCGCGAGATCGTCGAGGCCTTGCAGGCGCTGCCGGCACAGGTTCAGAACGTGCTCGATCGCGCCGAGGAAATCGAAGCGCTGGCGGAAGAGTTCAAGCGCGCGTCCAATTTTCTTTATCTCGGTCGCGGCTACAATTTCCCGACCGCGCTCGAAGGTGCACTCAAGCTCAAGGAGATCAGCTACATCCACGCGGAAGGCTATCCTGCCGCCGAGATGAAGCACGGCCCCATTGCGTTGATCGACGAGATGATGCCGGTCGTATTCATCGCACCGCACGATTCCGTGTTCGAAAAGGTCGTGTCGAACGTGCAGGAAGTGAAGGCACGCAAGGGCAAGGTCATCGCGATCACGAGCCGGCCCGAGCCGTCGCTGGCGGGCCTCATCGATTACGAGTTCAGGATTCCTGAAACGCTCGATCTCGTGACTCCGATTCTTGCGTCGGTGCCACTGCAGCTTCTCGCGTACTACATCGCCGTGAAGCGCGGCTCGAACGTGGACCAGCCGCGCAACCTCGCCAAGTCGGTCACGGTCGAGTAGCGGCCATCACACCGCGCGACACACGAGTTTGTCGCGAATGAAGGTGTCGGGGCGGTCGATGAGGCGCGCACCATTCTCGGAAAGCGTAATCGCGCGACCGGACGTTCGGCGCACGTAACGTAGCGCCACCATGCGCTCCAGGATCGCAGCGCCCAGTGACCCAGCGAGGTGGGTGCGTCGCTCGCTCCAGTCGAGGCATGGACGACAGAGCATCCGTCGTCTGCTGCGCAGGGCGGGGAGGTCGATTCCAAGTGCGGCTGCCCATGTCTCCCCACGCGGGCTGAGCGCGAGCGAATCCTCGTCGCCAACCAGCAGCTGGTGCTCCCTGAGGCGTACGAGAAGCCGGACGCCAGTCTCGCCGGCAAGATGGTCGTAACAGACGCGGGCGTGGCGGAGGGCGGGATCCCGCGGGCCGGTGGTGATCCTGGAGCGGCCGGAAGTGGCCAGATTGGCCATCCCTTCGAGCATCTCGGCGACCTCGGGACGCGCAATTCGGAAGTAGCGGTGGCGGCCCTGGCGTGTCACTGAGACGAGTCCGGCCTCCATCAGGCGTCCCAGGTGGCTGCTGGCCGTCGAGGCCGTCACGCCGCCATCCAGGGCCAGCTCCGTGGCCGTGAGAGCCTGACCGCGCATTAGCGACGTCAGCATGCGGCCCCTGGTTGGGTCAGCGATCGCACCGGCCACGAAGGCCATGTCGGGGGTGTCGGGCATACTTCGATGGTAACCGAAGCATGGCCGCAGCGGAAGGCTGATCTTCCTGGACGATGACATCTCACTCCCGCGCCGCCGCTTTCCGCGCTCTACATCACGGTCCAACGATTCTCGTAGTTCCGAACGCATGGGACGCGGTCAGCGCGCGTCTCTTCGAGACGGCCGGATTCCACTGTGTCGGGACGACAAGCGCGGGAATCGCCTGGTCGCTCGGCTATTCCGACGGACAGAGGATTCCGCGCGATGAGATGCTTGCGGCGGTCGAGCGCATCGCGTCCGCTACGAGCCTGCCTGTAACGGCTGACATCGAAGCGGGGTACGGCGTTTCGCCGGAATCGGTCGCGGAAACGGTGCGACTGGCGATGGACGCCGGTGCTGTTGGCGTGAACATCGAGGACGCAACCGGGGATGGCGGCGACTCACCGCTGTTCGAGATATCGCTGCAACGCGAGCGGATAGCTGCTGCGCGGGAGGCAGCGGACGCCGGCGCAGCTCTCGGTGACGGCGCGGTCGTGAACGCACGAACCGACGTGTTCTGGCTTTCTGTCGGCCATGAAGAGACGCGGCTGGACCGTTGTCTCGAGCGGTTGGATGCGTTTCGTGCTGCCGGTGCGGATTGCGTGTTCGTGCCACGCGTGCAGAGTCCGGACGTCGTACGCGACATCGTGAAACACGCGGGCTTGCCACTCAATGTGCTTGCGAGCGCGACCGGGCCTGACGTTCGTGCTCTCGAGAAGTTGGGTGTCGCGCGCGTTAGTGTGGGATCCGGGATCGCGCGAGCGGCTGCTGCTGCGGTGCAGCGCGCCGCTCGCGCATTATCGCGTGGAAGCTTTGCCGAATTCCTGGCCGATGCAGTCGGCTACACGGAAATGGACTCGCTCTTCAGCGAGGCGCTATCGCGTCAGCGCGTAGTAGATGACGTAGAACCAGGAGAAGAATCCCTGGATGATGGCCCAGATGATGGAGTGGTGCTCGCTCCATGAAATAACGATCGCCAGGGCGGAGCCGAAGCTCGCTCCCGCCTTGGCTGCCTGCATCGTTCGATTGACCGGTCCGCGGCGGCGGGGCTCGTTGTCGTAAACGTCTCCGCTGTAGCTCATCTATCCTCCATTTCGACGGGTACGCGCGCACCATCGCTGAGCAGCCTGGTGCTGAAGCGTTGCGCTTCAGCGATCCGCTCAACTTCGACGGCGATCGCATCGACCGACTGCTGAAGCTGGGCGAGTTGCTCGTCGTATCTCTGCGCCGGCAGCGTTGCCGGTTGCTTTGCACGGACGAACGAGCGCATCAGGGCGGTAGCCATGAACCCCAATGCGCCGATCGATCCGATGATGATCACCATGACGCCCGCGAAACTTATGACATCACGATCCATGCTCTCTCCGGTCTCAAGACATCAGAAAAATCAACGGGTCGGGCCCCGCTTCAGACGGGGTCCCGCCCTTCATCGCCGTCCTCGTCTTCATCGGCCTTTGAGTGAGACACCGTAGTGCCGGTGTGGGTTTCCACCGTTCGTTTATCGTGTGCGGAGAGACCGGCACCACAGGCCGGGATCGACGGCGGTGAAGATGCCGCGTGCACGGGCGCGATGTTGCTCTTTGCGAGAGTGGCATTGAGCGCGGGCAGATCCTTGCTGTTCACGGCCTGCCAGTTCCTGAGCACTGTCGCCAACTGTGCGCAGTCCGCGGCGTATCCACGAAGCGTGGCGGCCGTGGGGGCCATGTCGCCGTTGTCGAGCGCGGTGAGCTCGCGTCCCATTACTCCGTTGACGCGGACGAAATTCGGCGGTGGCGGCGGCCCGCCGCGCGAGAAACCGCGACCGCCGGTCGTCGAGCCAGCAACCGTCTCGAGCTTCGCGTCGAACGCCTTGAGCGCCGACGCTGCTTCCCCGGACGGATTTGCGCTGGCCAGAGCCGCGACTGCCGTACGCATCGCTTCGACCTGATTGTATCCGTCCCACGACGCTTTCGCGCCGGCGTCGAGCTTCATGAGCAGGTCGTGCTGAGCAACTACAGCCGCGACGGTCGCGGGCGAGCGCGGATCGTTCTTCACCGTGACAGTCTGCGTGTACGTCTTGCCGTCCACGTTCAGCCTGAGGGTGTAGGTTCCCGGCGGAGCCATGGGGCCCTCGGGAGATGCGGGTGTGAGGCCCGGGTTTGCGTTGATCTCGAAGCTGTGCGTGAAGGCTGGCGGTGCATCGTGACGCAGATCCCAGTTACCGCGATTGGTGCCTGCATTCGCCGAGAGCGCCTGGGGCGGTGCGATCCAGAAATTGGGCTCTGGCGGCACGGCAGCTTCCTTCACCGGCTTGTCCGGAACACTCGACATGTGCCGAATCACCTTTCCCGATGCGTCTAGCACTTCGAGCGTCACTGGTGACGACGGAGTGGACGCGAGCGAGTAATAGAAGACGACTCCATCGGGTGGATTCAGAGCGTGCGGGACTTCCGGTGGGAACGGAGTATCGGCGTTCACGTTGCGGCGAACGCGAATCGTCTCATCCGGCTTGAAGAAGTGCACTGGCTCGGCGGCAATCGCCGGCGTTATCTGACGAAGGACCGTGTAGTCATCGAGCACCCAGATTCCGCGGCCGTAAGTGCCGGCGACGAGATCGTTGCCGTGGAACGTGATGTCGCGGTACGACGTATTGGGCAGGTTCAGCATCAGCGACTGCCAGTTGTCGCCGTCATCGAACGAGACGTAGATGGAGCTCTCGGTGCCCGCGAAGAGCAGACCGGGCTTTTTCGGATCGCTGCGAATGACACGCGCGAAGCTGCCGTTGGACTGATCCGTCGCCATTCCATTCACGATCTGCGTCCACGTCTTGCCGTAATCGTGCGTGCGGTAGAAGTATGGCTTGTAGTCGCCGATCGTGTGATAATCGATCGCGACGTACGCGGTTGCCGGATCCTGATGTGACGCGTCGATTCCGGAGATGTCTGCACGAGCGCGATTCGGGAGATTCGCGATGCTGACGTCTTCCCACGTCGCACCATGATTGCGGGTCAGCTTGATGAGTCCGTTATTGGTGCCGACCCAGATCATTCCGGCGGCTGCGCCTGAAACCGACATGGATTCGATCGCGCTGCGATTTGGCGCTGCTGCGCCTTCGCCGCGCGGAGTTGCGCCCGCTGGTGGCGGCGATTCTCCCTTGGCGTAGGTCAGGTCGGGGCTCAGCTTCTTCCACGTGACGCCTCCATCGGTAGTCGACGCGACATACTGGAATGCGGCAAAGAGCTCGTGCTGATTAAGCGGCGAGAACATGATCGGTTGCGACGACGTCGTGCGGGATTCCGTGTTCGGGTCCGCAGCGGGGCTGACGTTGATCCACTGCTCGCTGGGGTAGCTGATCTTGACGATGCCTGATCCGCTTGCGTAGACGATCTTCGGGTTGAGCGGATCCGGGACGATGGTGCCCCATTCCCATCCTGGTACGGGACTCCAGTCGAGACTGGTGATCTCACCCAGGTTGCCGCGCGACAGCGTGCGAACGGCGCCTGCGTCCTGCTGCGTCGCGTAGACCCAGTACGGATATGAATTGTCAGTCGATATGTGATACACCTGCTCGGTCGACTGATTGTACCACGGGCTCCATGTGCGTCCGCCGTCCAGTGACACCGTCGCGCCCTGATCTTCGCCGAAGAAGAGACGCTGGCCGTTGGTGGGATCGATCCACATCTGCTGCGGATCGTCGCCTCCGGGCGCGCCCTTGAAACCGGTGAATGTGTTTCCGCCATCTGTCGAGATGTAACTCGACGTGCTGACCACGTAGACGATGTCGGGGTTCTGCGAGTTGACGTACACGCCGCAGTTGTAGCCGCCCTGTCCATTGGCGATGCGCTTGTCGGTCGAGTCCATCTGGCGCCAGTTCGCGCCACCATCGTCGGAGCGATAGAGTCCGGAGTTCTCGACCAGGTACATGCGCTGCGCGTTGGTGTGCATCGCGATCGCAACCGAGGTGCGGCCCGACAGCGCGGGAAGCCCGCGGCCCTTGATCTCCTTCCACGTCAGTCCGTCATCGGTCGACTTGTACAGCGCGGTGCCGCCAGCAGGGCGCGGCGTGCTCGCGCTCGGTATCCCGGGAGCGATGTAGTGCCGCACTGTGGTTGCGAGTATGACGTTGGGCTCATCGTACGCGCGAGCCAGCTTCTGAATACCAGTGGAGTCGTCGACGTACAGAGTCTTCGTCCACGTCCTGCCGCCGTCGGTGCTGCGGAATACGCCGCGCATGTCGGAATGGGCGTGGACGTTGCCCTGAGCCGCGATCATCACGGTATTGGGGTCGTGCGGATCGACGATGATCGATGGAATCTGTTTGGTCGCGTCGAGGCCCAGGTGCGTCCATGTCTTGCCGGCATCCGTGGACTTGTAGACGCCGTTACCCTCATTGATTCCGCCGCCGGTAATCATGTCGCCCATTCCGACGTAGATCACGTTCGTGTCAGATGGAGCGACTTCGATTGCGCCGACCGACGACGCTTCCTTTACGGCGTCGAAGATCGGAAACCAGGTGTGGCCGTCGTTGGTTGTTTTCCAGACTCCGCCGAGTGGATAGCCGGCGTAGAAGACGCCTGGTTCACCAATCGCGCCGGAGACCGCGGAGACGCGTCCGCCGCGGAAGGGGCCGAGGTTACGCCAGACGAGACCGGCGAACAGATCGGACTTTATCGGCGCGGGCGTTACGTGACGCGGAGGAACCGCGGCGATGGTGATGAGTCCGGTAAGGAGCAGCGAAGCTCCGGAAATCAATGCAATGGTGAGACGACCCCGTTTCATGCAGCGGTCCTGGCAAGGGTGAGGAATTGTGGCGTGTAAGCATACTTTACGTTATGGATACGCGACAGGGACGCAGATCGTGGGCGTTATAGCCTACGAGAATCTTTATAAATTCTTGCTACTCGATGAGTGGGGGGGTACATAACGAAGTGCCGCGTTCCCACCCGGAACGCGGCACTTTGTCGTTTGCGACAACGATGACGGTCGCAGCGATCTACGCGGCTTTCAGCTCCGACGTGCAGTGCGGGCACCGGGTTGCCGCGATCGGGATGTCCGTCGCGCAGAACGGGCACGGCTTGGTTGTGACGGCGGCCGCCGGCTTCTTGTAAACCTTGTTCGCCGATCGCACGACGAGGAAGATCGCGAGTGCGACGATGAGGAACGTGATGATGTTGTTGACGAATATCCCGTAATTCAGCGTCACTGCGCCAGCTGCTTTCGCATCAGCGAGCGAAGCGTAGGGTGGTGCTGCCTTTACGCCATCCTTGAGGAGCACGTACAGGTTGGAAAAATCGACGTGGCCCAGCAGGAGTCCGATGGGCGGCATGATCACGTCGTCGACGAGAGACTTTACAACGACGCCGAACGCCGCTCCGATCACTACCGCAACGGCCAGGTCAAGTACGTTGCCGCGCATGATGAATGCCTTGAAGTCACTCCACATCGGCACATCTCCCGCAAGAGGGTGAACAGGACTTGAAAAAGAAGATACGCGCCAACGGAGTGTCCGCCAGCGCGTATCGGTGCCGATTCGGCGGTCAGTCGAACGACTGACCGCTTACATCATGGCCGGACGTTACATGACCGTGATCGTCTTGGTCATGCCGTGCATGAAGTGCGGCTTCCCGTCCTTTGCGTCCGGGAGGAAACAGATCAGCGCATACTGTCCGGGGGTGATATCGGCGGTGAAGTAGTTCGTGTCTCCGATAAAGCCGGCGACGCCGCCGATGGCGGATGCCGGTGGCGGACCGGCCGGCTTCTGCATCCATCCGAGCAGCTGCTCCACAGTCTTGCCGGGTGCGAGCCTGACGAGCTCCACCTCGTGTGGCTGCGATGCGCCGTTTGTCACCGCGAAGGTGTGTGTGCCGGCTGTCAGCGGCTTTGAGAGATCGAATCCGTAGTCGACGAGCTTGATGTCCACATCAGCGACGGGCGCAGTCGCGGCTGCGCCTGCGGGCGCGGCTCCGACGGTGAAGGCCTTGATCATTCCCTTCGCGAAATGCGGTACGCCGCCCGGGACGTCCACGAAGCAGACCATCGCGTAGTTGCCGGGAGTGAGGTCGAGCGTCGCGTTGGATTCCTTGGTCGGGTCCGGGGCGTTGGGACCGCCCATCGGCACTGCCCACGTCGGCGGGGCGGCCGGAAGAGCAAGCGCAGCCTCGAGATCCTTCAACGTCTTTCCGCTGTCCAGCCTGATGATACTGAGGTGGTGCAGGTCCTTGCCGTCGTTGACGAGCTTGAACGTCGTCATGCCCGCCGGGATCTCGGACGGTCCATCGTACGAGAAATCCCTGGCCTGAACCGTGACCACGTTGGGTGCGGCCGCGGTCGTGGCTGCGGCTGTTGCAACTGTAGCCGCGGTCGTCGAGTCGGTCTTGGCGACTGACGCCTTTTCCTTTGGTGTACAGGCAGCAATAACGAACACGAACGTTCCAGCCAGGGCTAGCCGGGTGCGCATGATTTCCTCTCCATTGTGGACTTGGTGGACAAGCTAGGGCCCCGCAATGGCATGTCAAGCGCGGAGTAACCTGCATGTTACACAGCTGGAATCAACCCGCGCGGGGGCCCGCCTGCAACGCCGCTACGGGGTCAGTGCGGGCTGGAGGTGCGGCGCGGCCGTACCCGAAGGCCATCGCCGCTCTCCGACCTGCTGGCGCCACATCGCGTGGTACAATCCCTTCTGCTCCAGCAGCTCGGCATGCCGTCCCGACTCGACGATACGCCCCCGCTCGAGCACGTAGATCGTATCCGCGTGCATGATCGTGGACAGCCTGTGCGCGATGAGTATGGCGATCGTCTCGCGCCGCGTCGCGACGTCGCGGATCGTGCGGCTCACCTCTTCTTCGGTGATCGAGTCGAGCGCCGACGTCGCTTCATCGAAGATGAGCAGCGATGGTCGTCGCAGCAGCGCGCGCGCAATGGCGAGCCGCTGGCGCTCCCCGCCCGACACCTTCACGCCTCCTTCGCCGATCATCGTGTCGAGGCCCTTGTCTGCGCGCGCGAGCAGGCTGTCCGCAGCGGCCTCGTGCAGCACTCGCATGCAATCGGCGTCGGTAGCGTCGGGTCTCACGAATCGCAGATTCTCGGCGATCGTCCCGGAAAACAGCTGTGCATCCTGCGCCACGAGTCCGATGCGCGTTCGCAGTGCATCCAGCTCGACCTCGGTGCCCGATGTGCCGTTATATAGTATCCGACCTTCCAGCGGATGATAAAGGCCGAGGAGAAGCTTCACGAGCGTGGACTTCCCCGCGCCGGACGGACCGACGAACGCAATGGTCTGTCCGCGCTCCGTCTGGAACGAGACGTCGACAAGGGCTGGCGTATTGGCCGAGCGATGCTGGAAGGTTACGTGATCGAATGCAAGACTGGTGAGCGGGCCGATCTCCACCGGATGCGCCGGCCGCGGATCCGGCGGTATCGCGAATACCGTTTCGAGATTCGCCATGGACGCTTCGGTCTCGCGGTAGGTATTGATGACGTTCCCCAGCTCCTGCAAGGGGCCGAATATGAAGAACGAGTAGATTAGCAGCGCGAAGAACTGGCCGACGGATATCTGTTGTGCAAAGATGAGGTACAGCATCAGGAACAGGATCGACGTTCGCAGCAGATTCACGCACGTTCCCTGAATGAAGCTGAGACTGCGGAGATAGCGCACCTTCTTCAACTCGAGCTTGAGGATCTTCTCGGTCGTCGAATTGAGGCGCGTAACCTCCTGCTCCGTGAGACCGAGGCTCTTGACCAGCTCGATGTTCCGAAGCGATTCAGTCGTTGCGCCCGCGAGCGCGGTCGTCTCGGCGACGATCACTTCCTGCACGCGCTTGATTCTACGGCTCAGCACCGAGCTGAGCAGGCCAAGCAGTGGAACCGTGAGCAGAAACGCCGGTGCGATGGACCAGTGAACCTTGTACGCATACACCATCACGAAGACGACGCCAACGATCGTCGTAAAGAGAACGTTCACGGCTGCCGTTATGAACCGCTGCGCGTCGAGTCGCGCCTGCTGGATCTTTCCGAGCGTCTCACCGCTGCGTTGATCCTCGAAGAGCGAGTATGGCAACTCGAGCGAGTATCGAATTCCGTCGGAATAGAGATCGACGCCGACGCGTTGCGTAACTACGTTGACGAAATAATCCTGGAATGCCTTGGCTACGCGTGACACGAACGCCACGCCGACCGCCGCTGCCAGCAGGATCGACACCCCCCGCACGAATTGCATCGTGCTGTACTGGCGGAATTTCGTTGCGTAGTTGTCGATTACATACCGGAAGATCAACGGGTCGAGCAGCGAGAACACCTGGTTGATGGCCGCGAGAAGCAGCGCCAGCAGGACCAAGCGCCAGTAGCGCTTGAGGTACTTGGCGAGAAGTTTCATGAGTCGTCGGGGCGGGGAGTCGTAGTCGCGAGCGGGTTACCGCCCGTCTCGAGGAATGCTGCAAACTCCGAAGGAAGCATGCTGTCGCGGATGCCGCGCATCGCCTCGTCTACATCGTATTCGACGCGCACTACCTCCGCTCGCGCCGTCGTCGCGGCGACGTCGAGCAGAACGTAGGCGGCTCGCCAGTCACCATCCTTCGGCCGTCCGACGCTTCCCGTATTGATGAAATGCATTCCTCCCACCGTCCGGCGCCACGGCTTGTGTGTGTGCCCAAACGCAAGCACATCGCCCCTCTTGAGTTTGGCCACCTCTGCCATCTTCGTCAGGAACGCGTCCGGCCGGCTCTCATCGACGTAGATCAGGTTGTTGAGCGGTGTTGCGTGCACCAGCGTCACGGTCGGACCAGCGACATGTCCTCCAGCTGGACGAATGTCGATGCGGAAGGGAAGCGCGCGAAGAAATGCCCTGGTGGTTGCGTTGACGTGCTCCCGCGTCCATTCGTAACTCTGGTGCGCAAGCTCTTCCTGATGCGGGTCCTCGGCCCGGCAGCCGCAGTGCGCGTAGTCATTTGCGACTGTCGAGTCGTAATTGCCGGCGACGCCGGGAATTCCCTCGCGGGCGATGATCTCGCAGACTTCGTTTGGCCACGGCGCGTATCCAACGAGGTCGCCAAGGTGGTACGTGCTGTCGACATCGCGCGTGCGAATGCTGGCGAGCACGGATTCGAGCGCCGGCCGGTTCCCGTGGATGTCTGAAATGAGCGCGTAACGCATGATTCGTCGTCTCTACGTCGTTGCGGGCGGCGTCTGGAAATAGCGCCTTCCCGCCCAGAGCGACACGTAAACCAGACCGACGAGTGCAGGCACTTCGATCAGTGGCCCCACCACTGCGGCAAGCGCTTCGCCGGAGGCAATGCCGAATGTTGCGATAGCCACGGCTATCGCAAGCTCGAAGTTGTTGCCAGCCGCGGTGAAGGAGAGAGACGCCGTTTCGGCGTAGTTGAAGCCGAGCTTCATCGAGAGCACGAAGGCAAGCCCGAACATTATGAAGAAATACACTACCAGCGGAATCGCGATTCTCAGGACGTCCACTGGAAGCTGAAGGATGCGCGTTCCCTGCATCGCGAACATCAGCACGATGGTGTACAGCAACCCCAGCAGTGCAGTCGGACCGATGCGCGGAACGAAGCTCTCGTTGTACCATGTTTCGCCGCGTTTCGCCACCATCGTCCGGCGTGTGAGATACCCGGCGAGGAGTGGAATTCCGAGGAAGATCAGAACACTCTTCGCGATCTGCCACATCGACACGTGAAGCGCAGTCGTGTCAGCTCCCATCCAGTGCGGGACGACCGTGAGAAAGAGCCATCCCAGAAAAGAGTAGGTGAGAATCTGGAAGACGGAGTTGAGTGCGACGAGGACGGCGGCGAGTTCCGCCGAACCGCACGCGAGAGAGTTCCAGATCAGGACCATCGCGATGCACCGTGCGAGCCCGATCAGAACCAGTCCGTCGCGATAATGCGGCAGATCCGGAAGTAACAACCACGCCAGCGCGAACATGACGACGGGGCCGATCACCCAGTTGAGAACGAGCGACGTGCCCAGCAGTTTGCGATCGGCCACGTGCGCACCGATGCTCTCGTAGCGCACCTTGGCGAGCACCGGATACATCATCCACAGCAGTCCGATTCCGATCGGCACCGATACGCCGGCCACCTGCACGCGGTCGAGCAGCGCGCCCAATCCCGGAAACGCCCGCCCGAGCGCGATACCGCTCGCCATCGCCGCGAATATCCACAGCGGGAGGAAGCGATCCAGTCGGGACAGGCGCCGGAGGACGGGCGCATCCATGGCGGAAGTCGGCGCCCAGCCCAAGGTATTTGCTTCCATCAAGTTTGGTTGATATATCGTGCAAAAAAAGAGCGGGACGACACGTCGAGCTCCGAATGATACATCAAGAAATGTTGATGTGTCAAGAACCGGCCAGAAAAGGCGCGAATACCGCACTCGTCACTGTACCTGTCGAGTCGCAGGCTTCGGCCGGGGCCTCGATACGCAAATGAATCGCGTGTCCAGTCTCATTCATGCTGAAGCGCAGAAACGAGCAACAGCTCTCCTCTCGCTTCACCAGCTCGCGGACCTGGTCGATGGCAGTGCGATCGTACACCAATTCCAAGCTCACACCGTCCAGACGATGGGAGCGCAACGACTCTCTATTCAGTCTGCCGATCCAGGCCAATCTGTTCGCATAGTCTTCCGAGGCGAGCGTGCAGGCAATGGGTGGCGTTGTCATGACATTCGGGGTTGAGATGCGGCCAGCCGCGAGGCACGGTTCAAAGCTCTGACGTTCAGTATTGTCTCTCTCGTAATGTAGAAGAAGTGTCGCGGATCGCAGGCCCATTGCCGCGGTTGACCACGACCGGCCAGATTTGACCGATGCGAGTGGTCGTTCAGAGGGTGTCGCGCGCCTCGGTGCGCGTGGGCGGCAGGGTGGTGGGAGAGATCGGCACCGGACTAATGCTCCTTGTCGGCTTCACGCACGACGACGCGAGCCGCGAGGTCGACTGGATGGCCGAGAAGCTGCTCGGCCTTCGCATCTTCGGGGACGATGCGGGGAAGATGAACCGGTCGGTCACGGACGTTGGCGGGTCGATTCTGGTCGTGTCGCAGTTCACGCTGTACGGTGATGCTCGAAAGGGCCGCCGGCCATCGTTCGTGGACGCGGCGCGGCCCGAGGTCGCGATTCCGTTGTATCAGGAATTCCTCGTCACGCTGGCCAACAGCGGCCTTCCCGTAGCGGCGGGCGAGTTCGGTGCCGACATGCAGGTCGAGCTGGTGAACGACGGCCCGGTGACGTTGGTGCTGGAGCGGTCTGCGGTTGTAGCCGAGTAGCGAGGCACACGGAGGCGGTCGACCCACCGTAGGGTCGTTGCGGAGCGGCGAGCCGGTGGACGCCGGTCATGTGACAGCGTAATGTCCCTGCATGAAGACTTCGAAACTTCCTCCGATGGCGACGTGCGCGCTGGTGCTGGCGCTGGCGGCGCCGATCATCGCTGCGCCGAACGTCATGGCTGCGCAGCGCCCCGTGCTGTCACGCAACGTGCGGCAGTACGTTACGGTCGACACATCAGTAGTTGCGCTGACTCACGTGCGCGTGATCGACGGAACTGGCGCACAACCGCGTGTCGATCAGACGCTGATTCTGCGTGATGGGAAGATCGCCGAGCTGGGGAACAGCGCGGAGATCAAGCCGCCGGCGAACGCGCAGGTGCTGGATCTTACGGGAAAGTCGGTGATTCCCGGGCTCGTGATGATGCACGAGCATCTGTTCTATCCGACGGGCCCGGGTGTGTACGGCAATGTGGCGGAGAGCTTCACGCGTCTGTATCTCGCCGGCGGTGTGACGTCGATGCGCACTGGCGGCAACGTGAACGGCTATGGCGAGATCAACATTGCGCGCGCGATAAGGAACGGAGACAAACCTGGTCCGTGGATCGATGCGAGCGCGCCGTATCTGCAGGGGCCCGGGCTCGGCATCGGCCAGATGTACGAGCTCAAGGATGCGAGCGACGCGAGGCGCATGGTGGATTTCTGGGCCGACGCCGGGGCGACGTCGTTCAAGGCGTACATGAACATCACGCGCGCAGAGCTTGCGGCCGCGGTCGACGAAGTGCACAAGCGCGGGTTCAAGATCACCGGACATCTCTGCTCAGTGACTTACCGCGAAGCGATTGCGGCAGGGATCGACGATCTGGAGCACGGCTTCTTTGTATCAACGGATTTTGATACGTCCAAGAAGCCGGACGTCTGCCCCGGACAGGCCGCCGGAATGGCATCGATGGCCGCTGTCGATCCGAACGGCGCGGAATTCAAGTCGTTGATCGCCGATCTGATCGCGCATCACGTTGCGATAACGTCCACACTGACGGTATTCGAGACGTTCACTCCCGGCCAGCCGATGCCGCCCGGTCTGGATGTATTGGACCCAATACTCAAGCAGCGATTCGAGAAGTTCTACGCGACGGTGCAGGGGAACGAGCATTCCATCTATTCGACACTGTTTGCGAAGGATCGTGCGATGGAGCTTCAGTTCGCGCGGGCGGGCGGTCTGTTGATAGCGGGCACGGACCCGACGGGAGCGGGCGGGGTCATTCCCGGCTACTCGGACCAGCGGGAGGTCGAGCTGCTCGTGGGAAGCGGGTTCACGCCTCTCGAAGCCATAAAGATCTGCACACTGAACGGCGCAACCTATCTGGGGCGAGCGAGCGAGATCGGTTCGATCGCCACGGGCAAGCAGGCGGATCTGGTCGTCATTAACGGCGACCCGGCCACGAACGTCTCTGACATCAGAAAGGTCGAATTGGTTTTCAGGCAGGGCGTCGGATACGACCCGGCCAAATTGATCGCGTCGGTAAAAGGACAAGTGGGGCTTTTCTAGATGAATGAGCCCCGCTTCGTTCTCGCGTCTGCGTCACCGCGCCGACGCGAGCTGTTGGAACTGATTGGCATTCAGCATACGGTCGATCCTGCCGACATCGATGAATCGATGCACGGCGGCGAACGGCCGGCGGCGCACGTCGAGCGTCTTGCGCGGCAGAAGGCGTCCAAGATCGCGGCGAGGCATCCCGGCGCGTTGGTCATAGCCGCGGATACGATTGTGGTTCTGGATGGAAGGGTGATGGGTAAGCCGCGTACGGAAGACGACGCGTGCAGGATGCTTTCGGATCTGAGCGGTGCAACTCACACCGTACTGACGGGAATGGCGTGCTCGTTCAACGGTGAATTGGAGTCTTCCGTAGATGATGTGTCGGTGACGTTCCGAAGCTTGTCGAGCGATGAGATTCGCGAATACATCGCGACCGGCGAGCCGATGGACAAGGCGGGATCGTACGGTATTCAGGGTTACGGTGCAACGATCGTACGACGCATTGACGGCGACTATTTCGCGGTGATGGGTCTGTCGCTGGTCCGACTGGTAGAGCTGATGCAAAGATTGCGCGTTCGCTATCACTTCGGCGGAGCGACGCGACACACCTAGATTGCCCCGCCCTGCGGGGCGGGAAATGCGGTCATGCGCAAGTCGTTAGTTCTGTTCGTCGCTCTGCTGCTCGGTATCGGGATCAATTCCCGTCCGGCGCAGGCGCAGATCGGTAGCACGACCGACATCGTGACCGGTCGCGTGCTTGGCCCCGACGGAAAGCCACTCGAGAACGTGACCGTGGCTGTGAAGTCCGCGGAGAGTGGAATCACGCGCACCAAGCGCACCGACGCTGACGGGCGATACACGATTCTCTTTCCCGATGGCGGCGGCCAGTACCGCATCGAGTTTCGTGCTATAGGATTCGCCCCGATTTCGCGCAACGTAGCGCGCCAGGGCGACGAGGATCGGCTCGTGACCGACGTTCAGATCGGTACGCAGGTCGCAGCGAAGCTATCCACGGTCACAGTGACAGCGCGCAACGGTGGACGCGAGCGTGGGGCGCCGCCCACACCCGGCGAAAGCGGACGCACGCTCTCATCCGATCAGCTCGAGCGACTACCTGTCGACATGAGCGACATCTCGGCGATCGCGGCGATGGCGCCAGGCGTGGTTGGAATCGCCGGTAATGACACAACAGCGGCTGCTTTCTCCGTCGCTGGTCAACGATCGACGCTCAACAACACGACACTCGATGGGCTCTCGTTCGGGAGCTTCTCCGTCCCCGCGGAAGGGTTGCGCAGCACGCGCGTGGTGACGAATACATACGATCCGTCCAAAGGTCAGTTCAGCGGCGGCGAGATCGCGTCCACGACGCGCGGTGGAACGAACGAGCTCACGGGCGGATTCACTTACTCCCGGCGAGATCCGGTGCTCGAATTCGAAGGAGCGGACAGCGCTGCAGTTTCGCCGACGTATCTGCAGGATCAGATAAGCGCTGGACTTGGCGGCCCGATCATCAAGGACAAGATGTTCATCTTCGGATCCGCGCAACTGCGGAGGCGCAGCGATCCGGTGCAATCACTGCGTGCGTCGTCACCGGCAACGTTGTCCACGCTCGGACTCGATCCGGCTTCGGTGCAGGCTTTCGAATCACAGGTGAGGGCGCTCGG
>DATNCZ010000304.1:0-10864 GCA_035553335.1 Gemmatimonadaceae bacterium | reverse complement strand
GAATCCGTTGAACGCGAACGTCGAGGAGAGATGAATCGGCGGGACCACCGCGCCATATTCGCGATCGGTTGCGATGCCAGCACGCACGGCGCGCGTTGCTGCCCCGTGCGACGTTGTGGTGTTGGAACTCGTCATGACAGGACCTCGGCGTGCAGCGAGTTGTGGAGGATCGGGCCGATCAGATCCGGCTCCGCGAGAAATGCGTCGTGTCCCGTTGTGGCCTGCAATCGAACGAGACGAGTGGGACCGCCGATTGTGGCAGCCAGCTGCCGCATCTGCTCGCTGGGCACGATCGTGTCGCCGTCGATGCTCACGAGTACGGATGGAGTGCGGATCCGCTCCGGAGCGACGCGATGCAGGTCGGCGGAAAGCGAGAGAGCCAGGAAGCGACTCGCGCTCCAGCGCCGCGCGAATTTCTCACCGTTGTGGATGAGATAATTCTCTATCGGAAACGTTGCGCCTGCGTCGGTGGTGGTTTCGGGCGCGGATGCAAAGCGCTGGGCGAACTCGTGCGCCGAGCGATAAGTCGTCATCGCAAGAGCGCGCGCGAGTACGAGTGCATCGTGGGCCCGGTCAGTCTCGACGCCGAGCGTGACGATGCGGCGTTGTATGGTGCGGAGAGCAGTACTCATTGGATGAGTCTCGTGCGGCGCGCTTATCACGATCAGCCGCCCGACGCGATCCGGAAAGCGCTCCGCGAATGCGAGGGCCACCATGCCGCCGTAGGACGCGCCGACGATCGCGTGTATCCGTTCGATGCGTAGCGTGTCGAGCACGCGCGCGAGCGCATCGGCCTGGTCGTAGGTGGACACGAGGGCCGCCGGCTGCCCGTCCTTCGTGCTGCCGCCATCGATGTAATCCAGGCTGAGGACGCGATAGACGTTCGTATCGATCGCGCGTCCCTCGCCAACCAAGTCCTGCCACCAGCCGTCCGACGTATCGTCCACCGTCGATGTGACGTGGCGACTTGCGGAGATTCCGCCGAGTGCAACGACCAGCGGCGCCGCGGGCGGTCCGGTTACTTCGTACGACGGTAGCGGCGGTGACAATTGAGCTGTAGCGGGGAATGCATCGGAGAATGCAGCGGAGAATGCAGCGGAGAATGCAGCTGGGAACCTGTCGGCTCCGGGTGCGGCCCGGTTCGGCGTGGGAGTCTCTAGTTGTGTCATCTATCGCAATCCTGTTTGTTGGCGGACCGCGGCTTGCGCTTGTCTCGCATGTGGCTCGTCCGGTGTGTTCTCGGAGTCACAGCCGTCGTTTGCCGCGTAAACAGGGCGCACGCGCTCACGGAAGGCACGCGCAGGTAAGACTGCGCGACGCGCTCCATGGCTCGCAAACGAAAATGCCCGGACGGTAGAGCCGCCGGGCAGATTGCGTTTTAGCACTTTGTTTTACGTGGCGGCAATAGGCAGCAAATGACCACGAAGCTTCGATTGTGACCGGAACATATAACGCCCATTGCGGGCAGTCAATGCCCGGGGGATGACGAAGGGGCGATCCACAGCCAGGGAGAGGGCGACAGGGGATGTGGTTGCGGGTGTTACCTTCATGCGTCTTTGAACAATGCACGCAATGCCGCCGCCGAATGTAGCAAAATGACCACGTCCGTAGATCCCAAAGGCAGTTACCGCGAAGTTCAACCCAGCCAGGCGCAGAAGCTGGATGCCGTGAGCCGGCTGGCGAGCAAGGTCGCCCACGACCTCAACAACATTCTCACCGTCATCCATGGCTGTTCGGATTTCCTCACGACCAGCCTGGCCGATGATGACCCGCGTCGTGCCGATGCGGTGATGATCAGGGATGCGTCGTCGCGTGCGGCGGCGCTCACGACCAGGCTGGTCGCGTTCACGACGAACCAGGAGCTCGAGGCGTCAGTCGTCGATCTCAATGCCTGCATCATCGCGTTGCAACCAGCGCTCGTTCGCGAAGTTGGCGACGGCGTCGTTCTCGCGATCGATCTTGCCAGCGATCTCGGCCGCGTCTCGGTCGATTACGGGCGGCTCGAGAGCGCGATTCTGAGCATGGCCGCGAATGCAAGGGACGCAATGCCGAGCGGCGGCGAGCTGCGAATCGCGACGTCCAACTACATGGTGGGTGAGGCTGACATCCGACAACATCCCGAGGCAACGCCCGGGCCCCACGTTCGGTTGTCGATCGCCGATACCGGACGCGGAATGGATAATGCGGCGCTTGCGCGCGTGTTCGAGCCTTTCTTCACGACAAAGAAACCCCCCGGGGCGGGGATTGCGCTCGCCACCGTGTATGGAATGATCCGGCAATCGTCGGGCTACATATCCGTGGCTACCACACCCGGCGCCGGCACGTGCTTCGATATCCTGCTCCCGATGGTCCAGGGGGCATCGGATGAGGATCGGGGATTGACGGACGGAGTGCAGACGGCGCACGGGAAGGAAGTCATCCTTGTCGTCGAGGACGACGCGGGTGTACTTTCGCTCGCATCGCGCATGCTCATCAGCGAAGGCTATGCAGTCATCGAGGCTGCCAACGGTGCTGAAGCACTGAACACGGTCCGTGCATGGGGGGGGAACGTGGATCTGGTCATCACAGACGCCATTATGCCCGTGATGAATGGAGGCGAGCTGGCAGATGCGCTTGCGCGCGAATATCCGCACGTACGGGTGCTTTTCATGTCGCTCTACACCGGTGACGACATCGTCCGGCGTGGGCCGGACGCGCGGCGCGCGTTCATGCCGAAGCCGTTTACGGCAGCGGACCTGACCCGGAAGGTGAGGGAAGTCCTCGACGGCAGCGAAGGGCGTTCGTGAGCAGCGCGCCGGGCGCACAGGGCGGGCAGCGGGACGCATCGCCCAACAATCCGCGCGTGCTCTGTGTCGATGACGATCAGTTTGTGCTTGCGGGGATGCAGCGGATATTGCATGCGAAGTTCAGTGTCCACGTTGCTTCGGATCCGATCTCGGCGCTAAAGCTGATCGACGAATCCGCGTCGTCGCCGTTCGCGGTCATCGTATCCGATCTGGCTATGCCGGGCGTGAATGGAATCGCGCTGCTCAAGCGTGTTCGTGAGATGGCGCCGGATACAGTTCGCGTGCTGCTGACCGGGCATGCAAACATCGACAGCGCGATTGCCGCGGTGAACGATGGGGCCGTATTCCGCTTTCTGACCAAGCCGTGCGGAGCAAGCGCGTTGATCGCCGCCGTGTCCTCTGCTGCCGAGCATCATCGGCTCGCGATGTCGGAACGCGTGTTGCTCGAACGGACGCTGCACGGGTCCGTCAAGGCGCTCATCGATATCCTCACGCTCGTCAATCCGTCGGCATTTGCCCGTGGAACGCGACTCAAGCGATACGTCGCTCGCGTTGCAGACGCACTCGAGGTGGACAATCAGTGGGAGGTCGAGATCGCCGCGCTTCTTTCGCGACTCGGCACAGTATCGCTGCCGCCGGCGCTCGTCGACAAACTGCACGCCGGGAAGGAGCTGAGTCAGGAGGAGCAATGTCTCGCCGACAGCGTCCCCGCGATGGCTGCGTCGTTCATAGCGGAAATACCGAGGCTGGACGGCGTTCACGAAATTCTCGCGTTCCTGAATACTGGATTCGACGGCGCCAACTCTCCGCGGCGCGGCGTGCGTGGCGAGAAGATCCCGCTTGGTGCGCGCATCCTCAAAGTCGCGACCGATCTCGACGCACTCGAAGCTGGTGGCATGACTGCGAGCGTTGCTATTGCAGCATTGTCGGATCGCGTGAACGTTTACGATCCGCGCGTTGTGCGAGCATTTGTAAAGTCGATCGAGAGCGATACCGCGCCCGTTAACGTGCGACACGTACGGTTGGGGGAGGTGGTTCCCGGAATGGTATTCGCTGTCGACGTTACGGGGGCGAACGGCTTGCTGCTGGCCGCTCGCGGGCAGGAAGTCGGTCGCGCGCTCACCGAACGTCTCCGCTACTCCATGCCTGGCGCACTTCTGGATCAGGAGGTCGTGGTGATCGTACCCGACCTGGGTGCCCAAGATCGTTAGCACTCGCGTGACCTATCGCGCGGTTGCGGGCGCGGTAGCAGTTGCCGTTCTTGTCGCTCTGGCCGCGATCCGTCGCAACGATCTGCATCGCTCAGCCGTGACGGAGTGGACGCGGCAATCGCTATCGGTCGTACAGATATCGAGTGGCTCTGCGCGGGCCTGGGTCGGCGAGCGCGCGGCTGCGGTGCGAATCGTTGGTGCAAGCGGTGCTCGCAGCCCCGCACTCTTCGCCAGATCGGCGGCGCTGGGTCCGCCACTGGCCGACTCCGCACTGACGCACAGGCTTGCGACTGTCCTCAACCAGCTCGATCAGGCGTCTGCGCAATCCGCAGCGCCATTCTCGGACCTGTGGCTGCTGAACCGATCCGGTCTGCTGGTCGGCTCTGCGACGCAGAGCACTCCGCCTGACGTCGTCGTTGCGGCGCTGCGCAATGCGAGCGAAACGGACTCGATGATCGTGGTGGGTCCGTTTCCGTTGAACGACAGTCAATTGTGCGTCGTGTTCGTTCAGCCGGTGTTTTCCACTGCGGATACGAGCGGAAGAATCGCCGGCCGTTCGTCGATGATCGGCGCCGTTGTGATGGCAACGACGCTCGATGGCAAGTCGCTCGGCAGGCTTGGCGTGGCGCCGTCCAGCCTGACGTCGCAGCACACCGCTCTGGTCGCGCGCGTGGGAGACTCGGTATACGCGTACACGCTCTCTAAGCGCGAGAGCGGATTCCGCGTTCACTCGATTGGAGCGTCGCAGGCGGGCCCGCTCGTGCTCGAATCGCTGGGGGCGTCTGGAATCGTGCGCTCGCCGGACGGTCACGTTCCCGCTGTTGCCGTTCATATCGACGGACTCCCCTGGGGGCTCGTGCGTCGCGCAAATACGGAGACGCTGTATCGTACCGCGGACGCGACCCTTCTGCACGAGATTTCTACTGTCCTCGTCATCCTGACGATAGTCAGTTGGCTCGTGCTCGCTCGCGGCCACCGGGAGCGCGCCGAGAATCTTCGCGGACTGGCCACGTCCGAGGCGCGCTATCGACTGCTGGCGGATCACTCCACCGACATCATCGCGCGGTTTGCGCCGGATGGCCGCGTGTTGTACGTATCGCCGGCCATAAAGGCAGTGCTCGGTTACGAACCGCAGGCAGTTGTGGGCACCTACCCGTTCGCGTTACACCACGATGACGATGCAGCCGTCACGCGCACCGCCATCCATCGCGCCCTGTCTCTCAAGGAAGCCGTGCGTACGGAACATCGGTTCCGGCACGCCGATGGCCACTTCGTGTGGCTCGAGACCGTCGGCACCGCGGTCCGCGATCCGACGACGGGAGAGGTGAAGGAAGTCATCACCACGAGTCGCGATATCGTGGACGCGAAGGCGTCGGAAGAGGCGCTCAAGGCGTCGGAAGAGCAGTACCGGCTCCTGTTCGAGACGAACCCGATGCCGATGTGGGCGTTCGATGTGGAGACGAGCCGGTTCCTGGCGGTCAACAACGCTGCCGTCGAGCACTACGGATATTCACGCGACGAATTTCTGCAGATGACGATCTTCGACGTGCGGTCTCCGGAATACGCGCACGAGGTCCTCTCCGTGGAAGAGCGCCTGAAGCAGGGATCAGTGGACCTGGCGGGGCGCCACCACCGCAAGAAGGACGGGACGATCATCGACGTCGATCTTACAATTCATTCGCTTCCGTTCGGAGATCGTGCGACGCGGCTCGTACTGATCAATGATGTGACTCAGAAGAACGAAATCGAAGCCGCGTTTCGTGAGTCGAGCCAGTTCGTTCGTGCGATCCTGGGCAGTTCTCCGGTTGCGATCATCGCAACCGATCTCGACCTGCGCGTCGTGCAGTGGAATCGCGCGTCGGAGCGTCTATTCGGCTGGCGCGCTGACGAGATTATTGGCAGGGAATGCCCTCTGATGGCAGTGGATGCGAACGGTGTCAGCAAGGATCGACTTCACGACGTCCTGCCTGGCACCATGCAAATTTCCGGGCGCGAAACGGAAGTCGCGCGGAAGGACGGGACCCGTGTCAAGGTCGATGTCTCGGTCGCCGTGATTCACAACGCAACGGGCGTTGCGGCCGGCTTCGTCACCCTCGCGGTGGATCTTACCGAACGCACACGTCTCGAAGCACAATTACTTCAGGCGCAAAAGATGGAGGCCGTGGGCCAGTTCGCCGGCGGAATCGCTCATGACTTCAACAACCTGCTTACGGTGATCACGGCGTACGCGGAGATGCTCATAGGTGACGTTGACGAGTCTGCGCCGAAGCGTGCCGACCTGTTGGAGATCAGAGGAGCCGCGTCACGCGCAGCGGCTCTGGTACGGCAGCTTCTGGCATTCAGTCGCAGACAGGTGCTGGTACCCACTCTCATCGATCTCAACTCGGTCGTGCGCGAAACGGAGCAGATGCTCCGTCGCGTGCTTCCGGCCACCGTAACGATCGTGACGTCGCTCGATCCCGACCTCCATGTGGTCTTTGCCGATACGGGACAGGTCGAACAGGTGCTGATGAATCTCGTGGTCAATGCACGGGATGCGATGGCCGATGGCGGAACGCTCACCGTCACGACTGCGAACGTCGCACGGAATGCGGCAAATGGCGCCGATGGTGTCGACGCACGCCACACAGCCGAGGTGATGCTCTCGGTGAGCGACACCGGTTGCGGTATGCCACGCGAAATTCAGGATCGTATCTTCGAGCCATTCTTCACGACCAAGGAAGTCGGCAAGGGAACGGGATTGGGGCTCTCCACTGCGCATGGAATCGTGAGTCAGTCTGGTGGCCGTCTCACCGTCAACAGTACGGAAGGTGTGGGAACGACCTTCACGATACATCTGCCCGCCGCGTCGACCTTTGACGCGGACAACGAGGCGGAGCAGCCGGACAGGCCGGCATCCCGCACGCGCGGGTCGGGAGTGGTGCTACTGGCGGATGATGAAGCCGCCGTGCGCTACGTGGCGACGCGCATTCTTGAATCCGCGGGTTACACCGTGCTCGCGGCGAACGACGGTCCGGATGCGCTGGCGATGTACGCCGAGCATCATGCCTACATCAAGCTGTTGATCACCGACATGATCATGCCGACGATGACGGGCGCCGCGGTCGCCGCGACGCTGCGCGAGCAGGATCCGCATCTGCCGGTCGTCATCATGTCCGGGGTACCGGACGATGGGATGGCGAGCGGCGTTTCGGGTGATCCGGTGATGATCCTCCGGAAGCCGTTCACGCCGGACGCCTTCATTCGCAAGGCGGCAGACGCGATCGGCGCTGTCAGTCCACATGGACCTCCGAGCCGGCCGGCCGTTCTCCGCGCCTGAGCAGCAGAACGAGCGGAAGCCCCAGCACGAACAGCGCAGTGACCAGCAGGAAGACATGATTGTAGGCGAGTACCGTCGCCTGTCGTGTCACTGAAATATCGAGCAGCTCGAGTGCGCGTTGCTGGGCCGTGAACTTGTCGGCGCCAGCGTGAATCATCGCAGCGGTTGCGCTCTTGAGGAACTGCACAGTGGCTGGATTCCACATCCCCGTGTTCTCGGACAGCACGTCGTGGTAACGTGAGGTAGCGCTCGTGAGTTGAGTCGCGGCGATCGCGATTCCGACGCTGCCCATCACCTGACGCACCACGTTGTACAGGCCTGTCGCCTGTGTCATCTGCGGCTTTGCGATAGTTGCGAGCGCGGCGGTGCTGAGCGCAACGAAGATGAGCGAGAAGCCAACTCCCTGCCAGAGTTGCGGCCAGAAGATGTCCCAGAACCCGACGTCGGTCGTGAGAACCGAAAGGCCCCAGAAACCGTACGCGCAGATGACGAGTCCCGACCCGATCAGGACGCGCGGACCGAGTTTGTTGTAGAATCGTCCGGCGATCGGCATGAGCAGCGCCATGGCCAGGCTGCGCGGCATGAGCGCGATTCCGGATTGCGTCGCATCGAACCCGATCAGGTCCTGCAGAAACAGCGGCAGCAGAAAGAGGCTTCCATTGAGTGCCAGTCCCAGCACGCCACCGATTGCCGTCGCGGAAGTGAATGAGATGTTGCCGAGTATCCGCAGATTGACGGCTGGCCTGCGCGCTTTCATCTCGCGCCAGATGAAGAGCATCAATCCAACCGTGGCGATCGCAGCGAGCCGC
Organism: Gemmatimonadaceae bacterium; assembly: GCA_035553335.1. Taxonomy (GTDB): domain Bacteria; phylum Gemmatimonadota; class Gemmatimonadetes; order Gemmatimonadales; family Gemmatimonadaceae; genus Fen-1247. Next base: position 2,739 of record DATNCZ010000304.1, on the reverse strand, counting down.
AGGATGAAACCGGACTCGAACCACTGGTTGCGCTCGCCCTCTTCCAGCATGAGCTGCAGCGCGCCGAGTCCCGCGACGAGCAGTCCGAGTCCGAGGAAGTCGATCTCTCCCTTCTCGCGAATGAGATAGGGTGGATCCTGAATGAAGCGCGCGACGAGGATGAGATTGAGAATCCCGATCGGGAGATTGATGTAGAAGATCCACGGCCACGAGTAATTATCCGTGAGCCATCCACCGAGCGTGGGGCCGAGCGCCGGCGCGAGCACAACGCCGAGTCCGTACACGCCCATCGCGATTCCCTGTTCCTCGGGGGGAAACGATTCGCGAAGAATCGCCTGTGACACTGTGATGAGCACTCCGCCGCCGATGCCCTGGATGATCCTGAACATGACCATCACGAGGAGCGAAGGCGCGAGCCCGCAGGCCATCGATGCCGTAGTGAACAGCACCACGCTTGCCATGTAGAAGTTCTTGCGGCCGAATCGTGAGCTCAGGAGCGCCACGATCGGCATGATGATCACGTTCGCGAGGATGTAGCCGGTGATGACCCACGTGATTTCTTCGATGGTTGCGCCGAGCGTGCCGCTCATGTTCGGCAGCGCGACGTTGACGATGCTGGAATCCAGTGACGCCATGATGGAGCCAGTCATCACAGTGCCGGCTATCACCCACTTGTGCGTTCCTTCCGCGGGCTCAGCGCGCTCCAGAGCCCCGGATACCGAAGTCACCGCGCCATCGCCTCGATCATCTTCACGGCCTCGGCGATCGAAACTCGGCCGGTATCGATTACAACGTGATAGAGCAGGGGATCACGCCATTCGCGGTGGTAGTAGCGCAACGCGTAGGCGGCGCGATCGGCGTCTATATGGCGCGCGCGTTCGGCGGCGGTATCGTGGTCCCAGCCGAATCGCGCCATGAGCCGTTCGACACGCGACTCCAGCGGCGCGACGAGGCGCACGTGCAGCGTACCGGGGCGAGTGGCGAAGATGTTCTGTCCGCTGTGGCCGACGATGATGAGTGGCGGATTCTGCGCGGCTTCGACGACGACACTCTGGGCCGCCTCCGCAACGGAGTCCATGTGCAGCATGTGGGGCGTGTCGATTCCGACCGGCATCTCCGGCGGCGCGATGAGCAGGGCCGATGTGACGCGTGCGAGCCAGTTTGGCGGGTGTTCGTCGAGGCGCTCGACCGCCTTGACCTGGAGTTTGAGCCGCTGGGCTACGCGGCGGATGATGTCCTGGTCGAGTACCGGCCAGCCGAGGCGGTTCCCCAGCTCTACTGCGAAATCGCTCCCTCCAGCTCCGAACTCGCGACTGACGGTAATGAGATCGATCGGTTGGTTCTGCACGGTCTGTTCGTGCCGTCTTGTGTGAGGTTTTATGCCCCGTGCGCTTGATCCGACGCGGCGGGGGTTTACGTTCAATATGTACTAAACAAACATAACAAAGTTTGGCGACTCGAGGAATTGCATAATGGCAGCGCGCGAGCGATTCATCGAAGAGGTCGGGATGGCGGCGGAGGCGGACGGGTTGCCACGGATTGCGGGGCGGCTCTTCGGGCACCTCCTACTCAGTCCGGGTCCGTGCACGCTGGACGAGATCGCGGAGGCGCTGGACGTGAGCAAGGGGAGCGTGAGCACCGACGCGCGGCTGCTGCTGCGTCACGGTTGGCTGCGTCGGACGAGCCGAGCCGGCGATCGCAAGGACTACTACGAGATGGCGCCGGATTTTTTTGCGGGAATCGTGGCGTACCGACTCGGGAGATGGGATGCGCTGCACGATCTCGTCGCGGCGTCGATTCCGGACTTTGCGGAGGAGCCAGCGACGGTTCGCGGCCGGTTGGAATATCTGGATGAGGTGCAGGCTTTCTTTGTCGCGGGACTGCGGCAACTGCTCCTCGAATGGCGATCGCGCTTCGAGATCGCCGACGGTCAGGATCGAGCTGTCGTTCCTACACCAGGCTCGTAGTCGTTCGCGTCGGCGGTCTGAGCGGAACGCCGCCGCTGCTGACGAGTTCGCGAAGCATGGCGTCTGCGTACGGCCCCAGATCTATTTCGCCCTGGAGATAGAGGCGACGGGTGTGGTGCGATGTCCTGCTGTTTATGAGGGTCTCACGCACCTGAAGCCATGTGCATGATCCCGCGTTCACTGAGTCCTGGAGCTCGGCGAGTTTCATGCTGCCACGTTGGCAAGAAGGTATGCCGAACAAGGATTTGTGCCGGTCAGCCGGCGTGAGTCCGCGAGTGTTGGAGTGCTCACGCTGGAACGCCGCAGCGCTGTACCTGGCCGGTCTTGATCAGGCGCGCAATCATGCGTTCGGCGGTCAGCGCAATGTCGAGCTTGCCGTCGATGAACTGCCGTCGTGTGAAATGGGATGCGCCCGCGTTCAGGAGCGTGTCATAGACCTGAAGCCAGGTGCAGCGGCCGCAGCTCACTGCATAGTTCACGTCGGAGATGGTCATCGCACGAGTACTGGGATCGACTCGGACAGCCAGCGTTACGGCTGCGATTGCGGGCGTCGGGTGATGAGCTGTGGTCCGTTGAGCCAGAATCATGGCGATCCTGAGGCCGCTGCCGCGCGGGTAGGAATGCATGCGCTTTGCCGGAAAAGGTACAAAGTGACCGATTTGTTGAAAGTCGTCGGTCGGGGCGAGAGGGGCTGCGCCGTCGCGCGTGAGGAGGAGCTTGAAGAGGAGCTTGAAGAAGTATACGCGAAACAGTAAACATTTGTCACCCCTTG
>DATNCZ010000303.1:0-6392 GCA_035553335.1 Gemmatimonadaceae bacterium | reverse complement strand
CGCTCCGTCGCCCGATGCCAACGGAAACGGTGGTGCGGCGACAGCCGCGCCAATGGTGACGATAACGTCGCCGATGTTCCCGACGCCCGGGCCGACGAAGCCGGCGCCGGCAGCAGCTGCATCGGGCATGTACACGCACCGCATCGAGGAAGAGACGCTCGGCACGGTGGATCAGCTCAAGAGCGATCTGCACCGCAGGCTCATCGAGCGGCTCGACCTCGACGCGCTGGAGAAGATCAAGGACGAGCGCGTAATATCGGCAGAGATCCGGCGCGCGGTTCTGGATCTTCTGCGCGATGAACCCACTCCGCTCAGCCAGAGCCAGCGCGACGAGATCATAGAGCAGATCATCTACGAGGTGATCGGACTCGGACCGATCGAGCCGCTCTTCCGCGATCCGTCGATCAGCGACATTCTGGTGAACGGTTCGAAGATGATCTTCGTAGAGCGGCGCGGCAAGTTGACGAGAGTCGCCACGTCCTTCAGAAACGACGCGCATCTAACCGCGATAATCGACCGCATCGTGAGTCGGGTGGGACGTCGCGTGGACGAGTCGTCACCGATGGTGGATGCGCGCCTGCCGGATGGCTCGCGCGTGAACGCCATAATTCCGCCGCTCGCGCTCGACGGGCCTGTGCTGTCGATTCGCCGCTTCGGCGCCGATCTGGCGATCGAGAACCTGCTCGCCAACGGTGCAATGAGCGCGGGGATGATGGAACTGCTCTCCGGCTGTGTGAACGCGCGGCTCAACATTCTGATCTCGGGCGGTACTGGCGCCGGCAAGACGACACTCCTCAACGCTCTGACATCGTTCATCCAGGCGGACCACCGCATAATCACGATCGAGGATGCTGCCGAGCTGCGATTGCAGCAGCACCACGTGGTTCGGCTGGAGACCCGACCACCCAACGCGGAAGGGCAGGGCGAGGTGGTTGCGCGTGATCTCGTCAAGAATGCGCTGCGCATGCGGCCGGACAGAATAATCGTCGGCGAGGTGCGATCCGCGGAGGCGCTGGACATGCTGCAGGCGATGAACACCGGCCACGAGGGATCGCTTACCACGATTCACGCCAACAGTCCGCGCGACGCACTTGCGCGTCTCGAGACGATGATCCTGATGGCCGGAACGAACCTGCCCAACCGAGCGATGCGAGAGCAGATCTCGTCGGCACTGGACGTGATCATTCAGGTGTCACGCCTGTCCGACGGCACTCGCCGTATCACGAGCGTCGTCGAAGTGACCGGGATGGAGGAGGCGGTGATCTCAGTGCAGGAGATCTACAGATTCCGGCGCCGCGGAATTGCTGCCGACGGAGCCGTTCTCGGCGACTTCGAGCCGACTGGCATCAGGCCGGCATTCACCGAGCGTCTCCGCCTCGCGGGCGTGGAGTTCGGTCCGACCATCTTCTCCGACCACTGACGGCGATGCAGCTCATCATCCTCGCTGGTGTATTCCTCGCGACGCTAGGCGTGATCGTCGGCGCCTACCTGTTTGCAAACCGACGCGCGCTGGCCGAGGCCGACGCGGTACGTTCGCGGCTGCATGGCGAGACGCTCATCAACGGTCCTCAGACGATTCTCAAGGACGACGCGGTGAGCGAGGTGCCGTTTCTCGACCGTCTCCTGAAGGGTCGCGACGTAACGGACGTGATACAAACGCGTCTGCAGCGCGCCGGTTCGGCACAGAAGCCTGGCGTCTTTCTGCTCTTCTCGGCGTTGCTCGCGTTCGTTGGCCTCGCGCTTGGTGCGAGGGCGGGTTTCCTGATGTCCGTTGTTCTCGCCGTCGTGGCCGGATTCATTCCATGGGTATGGCTCGGCTTCGCACAACGCAGACGAATCGCCGCGTTCGATGCGCAGCTTCCAGAGGCGCTCGACATGATGTCGAACGCAATGAAGGCCGGCTATTCGTTCCAGGCGGCTGCAAAGTTCATCAGCGAAGAGCTCGGAGCGCCCTTGGGCACCGAGTTCGGCCGATTCTACGACGAGCAGCGACTCGGAATCGACGTTCGGACGGCGTTGGTGGCGATGCACGAGCGTATCGACAGTCTCAACCTCAAGATGTTCGTGACCGCCGTACTCATCCAGCGCGAGACCGGCGGCAACCTTACGGAGCTTCTGGGCAATCTCGGCACTCTGATGCGCGAGCGGGTCGCGTTGCGCGGACAGATCGATACGCTGGCGTCCGAGCCCAAGCTGTCTGGACGTTTTCTCTCACTCCTGCCGGTCGTGATCTTTCTCATACTCGGCGCCCTGAACCCGACCTTCGTCGCGCCGTTCAGATCGAGCACGGCCGGTCACTACATGCTCGCTGGCGGCGTCGTGTCCTGCATCATCGGGTACATGATCATGATGAAGATGGCGCGGATAGACGCATGACGTGGAGCTATCCGATATGACAAGCCCACTGGCACTCGCGGCGCTCGTATTTCTCGGCATCACATCGCTCGGTGCCGCGGCATACGTCTACCTGCTCGAGCGGTCGCGGCGCAGCATCGTCGACCGCACAACGGTGCAGACGCAGACCGCGTCGTACGGCAGGTTGTTCGGAGCCGGTGCGCAGACCGCGAAGCGATCGTTCACACGCGTGCTGGCCGAGTTCGTTCCAGAAGCGTGGACCAACAATGCGAAGACCGACACGGCGCTCGTGCAGGCTGGCTACGACTCCGCGACTGCACCGCTCACATATGCGGCGATCAGGGTGGTGATGCTGGTTGGCATCCCGGTGCTGGTGCTGCTGCTGGCACCCAAGCAGACATTCGCGCGCGTAGTGATGTACGTGGCCTCCGCCGCGATAGTTGCCGCGCTGCTTCCCGTTTGGTATCTGGTACGCGCGGTGCGCCTGAGGCAGGAGACCATCCGCCGCTCGCTGCCGGATACACTGGACCTGCTGGTCGTGTGCATCGAGGCCGGAATAAGCCTTGATGCGGCGATACTGCGTGTCGCGAGAGAGCTCGGCAGCGTCCATCCGGAGCTGGCCGGCGAGCTCGTGATAGTGAACCGCAAGACGAACGCGGGCATGTCGCGCGAGGACGCATTGCGCGGATTGTGGACGCGGACGGGTGTGCACGAGATCAGGACACTCGTGTCGCACATAATACAGGGCGAGAAGTGGGGAACGAGCAGCGGGCGCGTATTGCGCGTCTACTCGGAGACGCTGCGCCGACTGCGGCGGCAGGCCGCCGAGAAGAAGGCCGCCACGCTGCCTGTGAAGATGTTGTTGCCACTCGGGCTATTCATCTTTCCGTCGATCTTCATAGTGATATTGGGGCCCGTTGCAATGAACGTGATGAAACTGTTCGCGAAGTGACTCTGTCGACACTTCCATGAGAGTCCCATGCCCAGACTGAAGAACAGGAAGGGGGCGATACTCGTACTTGCCGCGTTCACGATGGTGGTGCTCGTCATCATGCTTGCATTCGTCATCGATGTCAGCCGCATGCTGGTTCAGAAGAACGAGCTGCAGACGGGGACGGATGCCGCGGCGCACGCCTCCGCGATTCAGCTGCTGATAGACCCGTCGCAGGTCGCCACAGTCGCGAGCACCGCGGGCGCTCGGAATCTGGTGCTGGGGCGTGCAACTACCTTTCCCGCATCGAGCGTCCAATGCGGCGTGTGGGATGGAACGACGAACGGCTGGAGTGGAGGCTCGCCGCACACGCTGCCATGTACCGCGGCGGATAACGCGGTACAGGTATCGGGGAGCGACCCGACCAGCTATCTGTTCCAGTCCGTCTTGGGGGCTGCGGCGCAACAGGTTCACACGATCGCCGTGGCATGGGCGGCGCCCCAGGTCACGAGCTCCAATTGCGTGAAGCCCTGGGGGATGTTCTACTCGGAGCTCACGAAGCGGCTCAATCCCTCGGCGGCGCCAGGCAGGGATCTCACCGCGGCCGATCTGATGCAGCTGGCGACGCTTCCCGTATCGCAATTGACCGTCACGCTGAAGCAGGGCGCGCCGCCATCTCCATCGGGCGGGAACTTCGGCGCGATGGACTTCGGCAACGGCGCGAATGCATACGGCACGTACATCAATACGTGTTATCCTGTAGTGCTCGGACCGGGCGACATCATCGACACGGAGACGGGCAACGTGGCCGGTCCCACGCGCTCCAACGTCTGCATCCTGTGCAATCAGCCAGGAATGTGCAGCGGTAACCCTCCGACGTACACGTGCAGGAACGCCGACGGCTCTGCCGGCGTTGCCGTCAAGGTGCCGCTGTTCGACCTTGTTGGCCCAAAATCGAGTGGCAAGTATCCCGTCACGATACGAATGATCTCCGGCTTCACGCTCGATCAGGTGAGTAACAAGGGATCCGAGATCACCGGACATTTCGTTCGCGCGATCGACGAGGGCGCGATCGGAACCAAGTATGGAACGCTCGTGCGCCTCGTCCTTGTCCAGTAGCGGTTCGATGTCGCGAACCGCATCGGAGGCCTCATGCCGAGGTTGAAGAACAGAAGAGGAGCGATCATGATTCTGGCCGCATTTGCGGTCGCCACGCTCGTGATCATGCTCGCGTTCGTGATAGAGCTGAGTCGGTTGTACGTGCAGAAGAACGAGCTTCAGACGGCATCCGATGCGGCCGCGCTTTCCGGAGCGCTGCACCTTTCGGTGACTACGACTCATGTATCGGATTCCGCGATTGCCGCGGGAAACAGGAACCGGATACTGACGCACAATGCGTCACTCGTTGTGGGCGATGTAATGTGCGGTGTGTGGGATGGCCTTCCCGTCAATGGCACGACGCCCAACACGTGGCATGCAGGCTCGCCGCACGCGCTTCCGTGCGTTTCGACCGACAATGCGGTGCAGGTGACCGGGAGTGATCCGACGAGCTATCTGTTCGCCGGCGTCCTCAACGCGACCAACGGAAATGTCGGGGCCGTGGCTGCGGCGTGGGTCGCCCCGACAGTCGACAAGACAAATTGCATCAAGCCGCTCGCTGTCGACTATTCGCTGCTTCTGGCCGCACTCGATCCATTCCGTGGCGGCGTTGCACGCAATCCTCTGCGCGTGCTGGACGGAATCGATTACAACACGCTGCACAACAATGCTTCCCAGCTGATCTTCTGCCTCAAGGATGGGTCGGCCGGCCACGCGACGTGCCCCAACACCGCCAACACTCCAGGAAGCTTCAACATCATCGGATTGCAACCCGGCGATCGTGGCGGGAACCAGTACGGCAACGAGCTTGGGGCCAACTGCAGTGAAGCCTATGCGATCGGTGCAGGTGACAACATCGACGTGCAGACCGGTAACATCGTCGGCCAGACAAGGCAGGGAGTAAGGACGTTCTGCAGCAACAACACGCCGTGCACGATGAAATTCGCGCTGTACGATGATCCCACCACCGATCCCGGAGCAACGTATCCGACGGACAAGCCCGCGACGGATGGCAGCGCCTGTTCAGGCCAGACGACCGGCACCAGCGTCTGCTACAAGGTGGTAACGATAGGCGCTGCAGTCATCGACTATCCACCGCTGGCGGGCACACCCAATGGAGTGATAACCGGACACTTCACCATCGCCAACGACCCCGGTGGAACCATCGGAACCACGCCGGGCTTGCTGCAGCGGGTCATTCTAGTGCAGTGACGGTGGATGCGTGACTTTCGTACGTCCCGGTTCGGACTGCGCCTGCAGATCCATCGCCGCTCTGCTCGGCGCGTACGCAGCGTTGTGCGCTACAGCTGCGCCGTTGCTCGCGCAGCGCGCGCGAACACATCCAGTGCCGGCTCCGGCGACGATCATCTTCCGCGGCACGGTCGTGCGTCAGGATTCCGCTTCGCCGGCGCCCTACAGCAGCGTCGAGCTGGTGGAAGCGCACGCGCGGCATTTCGCAGACGATGGCGGCCACTTCTCATTCAAGGTCGTCGCCGGACGATATCACGTTCGCATCCGGCAGCTCGGCTTCGCCGCCCGCGATACGGTCGTTGACATTTCGGAGCGGTCACCGCCGCCCACGCTCGTCGTCGTGATGAAGGCGGTGACGATCATGCTGACCGATGTCAATGTCCGCGCACCGCAAACCTGCACCAGTCCCGGCGTAGACAGCGCCGCCACTCCGATTCTTGGCGAGTTCATGGCTGACGTACGCCAGAACGCGGACCGTGAGCTGCTGCTCAGACGGTCGTATCCGTTCGAGTACACCGTCGAGGACCTCCAGACGAGCACGCCCGTTGGCTCACCCGATTCCGCGCGCTCGGTGCTCGACACTCTCGCCTATCGCAGCGACGCACTGATGCCGTACGGCCGCGGCAGTACCATCTTCACCGATCGTAGCGATCCACGCGGCGCGTGGGAGCGCATGCGACTGCCATCGACGCTGGACTTTGCGGACAGCACTTTTCTGGCGACGCACTGCTTCGACTACGGCGTTGCGGAATCAGGT
>DATNCZ010000302.1:0-23510 GCA_035553335.1 Gemmatimonadaceae bacterium | reverse complement strand
TGCACTGCTGTCGGCCTGTCCCGCCTGGCGAAACTCCTCGGCCATGAGCAGGTCCAGCTCCGAGCGTGGCTCATATCGTCCCATCGCGTCGGGCGGCTCCATGTACGCGTAACGCAGAGTCTCGATGGCTTTCTGCGGATTGCCCAACTGGAGCATCGCACGTGAGATGTGTACTACTGTCGTTGTCCATCCGCTCACGCCCCAACGAGCCTGCTGGAATTCACGGATGGCGTCGTTGGGCCGGCTTGCGCGCATCGCGATGAGTCCGCGGATGTGATGCGGCAGCTCGCGGTCACGCCAGTAGTAACTCCTGGCGCTGACGAGCTCGATGGAATCGGCGAGAATGCGCATGCGCGCCGTGTCGCCAGTGTGGGCGAGTGCCTCTGCTTCGAGTGCATGGTGCCACGAAAAACCACGGGCGTCGTCACCATCGAGAGGATAGTACGGTGACTGCGCATTGAAGCTTTCACGCGAATGCGCGACTGTCTCGTAGAGCCGCGCAGCGGAATCAGGTTGCCCGATCCGGGCAAGGTTGTCCCCGACGACGAGCAACAGTCCGCGCGTCTCTTCCGGATACAACGCATCCAGGTGTCTGACGGTCGCGCTCGATGCGCGGTACTGTCCTCGTTCGCGTTGCAGCATGGCTTCGAGATCGCCGGCGTTCATCCGGTAGGTGTCGTTCGACCTGGCGCGCCAGTCTGCGATCGCGGAATCGACGGCAGCGTAGCGCCGAGCCATCAGCAGGATCCGGCCGACGCTTATGGCGTAATCGGGGTCATCGCCGGCCAGCATGGACGCGCGGCGTGCGGCATCGACAGCCGGGCCGAACTTGCCGCGATACACCAGCGTGAGACCGAGACCGATCCACGCCGCTGGAGCGTCTGGCTCGAGCGCGATCCAACGTCGTGCATCATGTTCGGCTGCATCAAGATCTCCAGTGGTACGGTAGAGGCTGACGAGGCCGTCGTACGCGGTGCATGGTGCGCAAGGTCCGTGACCTGCCTCGACCGCGAGCGAGTCAAGGGAAAGTGCACGCTCGAGAACGGACGCCGCATCCGTCCATTTCCCGTGCGCCGTCAGGATTTCGGCCTGAATGGAATACGCGCGCGGGTCGTGCGGATAGCGACGCACCAGCTCTGCACCGAGCGACTCCGCGCGCAGGTGCTCGCCATTGTGAAAGGCAGTCCACTCGGCGTGCTCCAGCCTGTCCCAGTCAGTCGCGCGCGAGCTGGACCGGTCGAACGCCGTCGCGAGCCGCGCTACCACTTCGTGGTCGTGCATGTCTTCCGCAATGCGCAGGCGCGCGGTTATCGCACTTACGAAGCCGGAGTCGCCCTGAATTGCGAGATCCAGCTCGCGAATCTGGTCTGCCGATCGTCCTTCTTCGTGCGCCTGGACAGCGCGCACGTAGTGTTGAAATGCCGCGACGTTGGAGGTCTCGATCTCGGCGAGACGCGGACCGGGTGCGTGCGCGTTGGCCGCGTCGAGGATGCGCGCAGCAGCCTGATCTGCAAGCAGAAGAATGTTACTTCCCGTGACCGCGAACATGCGGACGACCTGGCCGTTCGCGACGGAGCGGACAGTCACGTCGATTACGTAAATGTCGTTGCCGCGCGTTATTCCCGCGCTCACCGAGAGTGTGGCGCCAACTCTGCTTGCAACATCGAGTGCCATGCTGGTTGGCGCCGCCGTGTCGCTCTGACCGGTTCGCTCGACCACCTCGCGTATGCGCGCCGGCGTGATAACCTCCACGGCGGTACTGCGTGAGAGATCCGACGCCAGCATCTGATTGAAGCCATCGACCAACCATGCGACCGAGCTATCGGCGCGCACGTTTCTGACGTGGGTGATCGCAATCACCGGCTTGGCCGTGGACGTGGTGGATCTGGAACTATCGGATCGGAGAAGGCGGCGGCTCGCGATCACAGCCGCTGCAACGATCAGCGGTAATGCAACGAACGCGGTGATCCGGCGCCACGAGCGTTTGGGCGGAGCTTCGACGTGCAATCTTCCCGCGTGTCGCCCCGGATTGTTCGCGGCCGGAGTCGCGCTCGGGGACACTTGCGGGAGTGCCAGGTCTGCTCTCTTGAGCCGTGCGGAGAGCTCTGCAGCGAACTGCTGGACGTTTTCGGCCGGCCGAGTGTCGTGTTCGTGTGCAAGATGGACGACCAGGGCTTCATATCTGTCGAGTGCTGCGGTGGCCGAGTCTCGCGAATCATCCGCGCTGAGCGACTTCAATAGATACAGCGCCGCGTCGGCGGACTCCGGAGCGGCCTCGAGCCAGCGTTCCGCGGCAGTGGCGCAGGCTGTCCAGTCACCATTTCGGGCCAGCGACGGCACATGGGACTCGCACGCGCGCACGAAGAGCCGGCGATAGCGATCGCGTTCCCGCTCCACCCATCGGTCGAAATCGGTGGACATGCCGGCGCCGACGTCGGCGAGGAATGGTCCCGTGTAGAGGAGATAGGCGCGGGCGTGGTCGCCGGTCTCACAGGCGGCGGCGAACTCTACGGCATCGATCGCGAGGGCGACGTTATCGGCAAGTACCACGTCGCTGCTACGGGCGGCGATTGAATCGCGGCCGAGCACTCTACGGATGTGGGAGAGAGCATCGCTGACCGAATGCCGAGCCCGGTCATTGTCTTCATCACCCCAGAACATGGTAGCGAGCCAGTCGCGGCTGGGCGGCTTACGTGACAGCGCCACGACCGCTAGAAACGCCAGTTTCCGCTGCCTCCTGTTCAGGCCGGCATCTTCGCCGGTGCTGGAAACGAGGGCCAGGCGGCCGAGTGTAATTAGCTGTAAGTGCTTTGGTGGCAACGTGTTGACTCGACGAGAACGGATTGAGAGCGGAGGCTTACATTCGCGTTCATGTCACACAAGGGTAGCCGACAAACTACCCGTGGCAGGGTGGGATCACCAGATCGGCGCTGTTTGCGCCCCGTTTCACGATCAGGAGAGGTGATGCGAAAAACATGTGTATGGGCAGGTTTCGCGGTTTCGATGTTAGTCGCGATGCCAGCCCAGAGCCAGGGATGGCTCGGCAAGATGAAGGACAAGGTGAAGGAGCGCGCGCAGGCAAAGGTCGAGCAGAAGCTGGAAGATGGAGCCGACACGACAGTCGGCCGAGCGATGGACCAGACTCAGAATGTGATCGTCTGCCTCGTATCCGATCGCAGCTGCATTTCGAAGGCGCGAACTGCAGGGAAGCAGGTAGCTGTGAAAGGAGCCGACGGCAAGGCAGTTTCGAGTGCGGACTCCGCGAGCGCGGTAAACTCCGCCGGTGCCGCGGACGGTTCCGGCGCGGGTGCAGCGGACGCATCGCCGCCGGCTTCGCTGAAACCAGGCGAAGGGGCGTGGGCCAACTATGATTTTGTGCCGGGCGACCGGATGTTGTTCGCAGATGACTTCAGCACCGACAGGGTGGGCAACTTCCCGCAGCGGCTCAAGTTCAAGTCGGGCAACATGGAGATCGTCGAGTGGCAGGGAGCGCGCTGGTTGAGTGCTGACGGCACGGCAATATTCGCCATCCCGCTTCCAGAAGTTCTTCCGCAGCGGTTCACGATGGAGTTCGAGGTTATCGGATCGGGCAACGCGCTGTCGATCAATTTCACGAGTGCCGACGTGACGACGGGTCCGAGGATCGCCATCGACAGTCACACCGCGTGGCTGCGCGGTGATTCAGTCGCAGGCCGCGGCGAGCTCGCCGCCGCGTCCACGGTGCCGATGAAGATCCGCATATCGGTGGACGGCGGATACCTCAAGCTCTACGCAAACGAACATCGCGCGCTCAACGTGCCGACCTCGAACCTCGGCCGGAGCAAGCAGATCTACATCGACATGAACGGCTGGAGCGCGAAGGAGCCGCGCATGATCCGTGATATTCGGATCGCCGCCGGCGGACGCGAGTTGTACGATGCGCTTGCCGACAAGGGACGCGTCGCGACGCACGGAATCCTCTTCGCGACCGCATCCGCGGAGATCCAGGGCGAGTCCACGCCGACTCTCAAGGAGATCGGCGGCATGCTGACCGCGCATCCGGAATTGAAGTTGATGATCGAGGGTCATACCGACAACGTCGGCGCTGCAGCCACGAATCAGACGCTATCCGAACAGCGCGCGCTTGCGGTGAAACAATATCTCGTGTCCACGTACGGGATAGATGCAGCTCGGCTCGGCACGAGTGGATTTGGAGCGAGCAAGCCCACCAGCTCGAACGACACTCCGGAAGGAAGGCAGAACAACCGGCGCGTCGAGCTGGTGAAGATGTAGCACTGCTCTTGAGCGGGGCCGGCGTACCGCGATGAAGTGCGCCGGCTGGAAACCACACACATACGAGGAAGATCAATGCGTTCGATTGTATCGATCGCCGCAATCACTGCGCTCACAACCGCCGCACTCTCGGCGCCAGCCGCAGCACAGCGGCCTGAACCGGCACCGACGGGGGCACAGCGCGTGGCAGCACAACGTGCGGCGGCGCAGGGCGGGAAGGTGAACAAGCCGCTGGCTGGAGCGGCAGCGATCAAGTCAGGTGCCTACACACTCAGTCTCACGCCGGCCGTGATTGATGGTCACACCGCTGGCAAGAACGTTCACGCATCCATCAGCGACGTGGATCTGACGAGCAACGGAAACGTCATCGACATGAAGGACGCGACCGGTGCGACGCTGCACGGTTCGTTGAACGGGCGCGCGTTCAAGGTGGCCGGGCAGAGCGGTGATGGTACACTCACGCTTTCCGGAATGGGTTTCAGCAACAGCGTGACGGGCTCGTTCGCGCTGACCATGAACGGCAGACACAAGGCCACCGGGAATTTCGCGCTCAGCGCGAAACCGGTAGAAGCAAGCGGGACGAAAAATCTGCGCAACTTCGACGACACGCAGAAGAAGGCATCATCGAGCTGCAACTGGTGGTGCACGTTCAAGAGCTGGGTAAGCCTGTAGTGCCATCATGCACATCACTGTAACACTACTTACAACAGCACTGGAGGAGTAATGAACGAGGAACAACCGAAGAGCGCACTTCCCGATGGCGAGCCGCACACGGACGAGCTCCCGAAGGAGCTCCGCGGCACGGACCGCCGAGCCTTTCTTCGCACTGCCGCGGCGGTCGGCGCTGCGCTCTGCTTTGCGGATGTGAAGGCGCTGCGCGCCGCGGCGGTACTCGCGCGCGCTCAGGGCAAGCTCGTGTTCACGCAGGACAATTTCAACAAGTTCATTGCCGACGCGTTCAAGCAGTCGCCAACGGTTCGCAACCAGATGATCGCGGAATCGAAGGCAAACCTGCAGGCGTTCATCAACAAGTATTTCACGCTGACGCCGGCGCAGAGCAAGAAGCTGTCGTCGTTGACGAGCGCAGACCTGCAGGCGATCAGGAACTCGATCGACAATGCGGCAGCTCAGAACGCGCCGATGACGGTGAAGTTCAACGCGCCTCCTACGAACGTTCCACGTCCGACGCGGATGCTGACGCCGCGAACGGACGGGCGCAGGGAGGCAATCGCGCTCAAGGTTCACGGTCCGAGAGCAGTCCCGGACGAGGTGGAAATGACAGAGATCGGAAAGGGGCCGACCGTCTATGCCATGAAGGTGAACTTCAAGGGCTCCGTCTCGTACAAGGCAAGCGGCGAGGCGAGCGGGACCGTGGAAGTCAGCGGCAGCTGCTAACCGTACGTTGATGGGTAATTCCACAAAAAAAAAACTGCGCGAGCAAGTTTGCATGCTCGCGCAGTTTCGTGCTCTTACGGCTGGATCAGCGCGGGGCGACCTTGTGGAACTGTCGTGGTTGCTTGCCGTTCTGCGGCGTCAGGGTGAGCACGCTGTCGGCGACTGCGAAGTGGGCCGTCGCCGGCAACTGGAAGGTCTTGTCGTTGGATAGATGCAGCGTGTCGGCGCGGACGACGTATTTCCCCTGTTCGTCGCCCACCTGCGCACGCATGTGCATCGTGCCGTCGCCACGAAAAACGTAATGTGCGGCCACTCCGCCGCCGACCGTGATCGCCCAGTCGCCAACGATGGGTGCCGATGCGACAGCGGCGCCAGTCCGGCGCAATACCCTGGGCGGCGCACCGGTCAGCTCGCTCACGATAAGCGAATCACCGGCAACAGTAAACGTAGCGGTGTCGGTGTGTGTCACACCAACGCTGGGTAGAGTGACCGTTTCGATCAACTGGTTGCCGTCGATCCGGTACTGGCCCTCGACCGCGAGTGCCTGGGCCAGATCGAACTTGCCATCGGCATCGAATCGGAACGTCTGGACCACTCCATTCGGGAGTGGTGCGTCCGCGCGCCACGCACCGACGAGCGACTGCGGGGAAGTCTGGGCTCCGATGGAGCTGCTGGAGATCAACGCGAGAGTGGTGATTCCGATAAGCGATAGGGTCTTCATTGGCGACATCACGGTGTGGCTGTGCGGCTGGTGGAGTCTGTCGTTCGTACGAGAAATGCTCGAAAAAGACGATTTGACGGGCTCCGGTGAAACAAAGCCGGTAAATGTGCCCGGTACGGTCCGTGCATAAGGGGAGACCTCATGAGCAAGATTCTACGCGGGATTGCGGCGGGCTACGGCGCCAAGAAATTGGGCGGTGGTGGATGCGGCTGCGGAACGATTCTCATCTTCATCATCCTGTGGTGGCTGCTGGGACACTTCGGAATATTCAAGTAACCGTGCTAGCTTTCGTGCATGGCCGAAGTAACGCTGGACCTGCGCGGAATTCCAAAGAGTAGGGCATATAGCGAGCTCGCAAGTCATATCGAGGCCGTGCTGGAGGGCATCGATGATGACATCGCCGAGATGGCGACGGTGAGTGCGCTGGTCCACAACGCATTTGGTTTCCTGTGGACCGGATTCTACCGCGTCGTGACACCAGGCAAGCTGATGCGGGTCGGTCCGTATCAGGGCACGCTGGGCTGCCTCGAAATCGCGTTCGGACGCGGAGTGTGTGGCACCGCAGCTGCGGAGCGTCGCGCGGTCGTGGTGCAGGACGTGGAGACGTTTCCTGGTCACATCGCATGTGACGCGAGCGCGCGTTCCGAGATCGTGCTTCCGGTAATCGACTCGAGCGGCGAGCTGATAGCAGTGTTCGACATCGACTCGGAGCAGACCGGCACATTCGACTCCGAAGACGAGCGCGGCCTGACCCGGATACTTTCGCGGTTCGCGCGCTAGGCGAAGAGAAACACTATAAGGGCCACGAGTCCCATGATCACCGCCAGCGAGATACCGTAACCGACGACTATTGTGGCGAACTTGGCCGTAGTCAGCGCGACGCTCTGGCCATAGACTCTCCGCAACGCCAGGAACAGATACACCAGAATCGCGAGACCCGTAATCGCATCGATGAACGGTATCGGGAGCAGTCCGATGGTCAGCGCTGCGAAGGCGAAGCCCTGGAAGTGCAGCGCGAATACCAGATGCTCGGCGAAGTAACGATGTTCGCCGTGAAACAGCACCCACAGCGCGAACGCGAGCCCCGGTACGAGAAGAAAGAGGGCGTCCGGAAGATCATGCTGAAACGCTTCGGATATGCGAGCGGAAGCTTCAGCCCTGTGGCTCTGCATGTATGCGGCGCGACGCCCGATCCGGCGGCGAAGGAACAGCGTCAACATATTCCCATGCATCGTATCGATCTTGATTCCGGGCATGGGGTTCGACGTGACGTGAGTCGAGTCGACAGACTTGCTCAGTGCTGCACTTCCGCGGCTCGTCCCCGGAGTAGTTGTGTCGAAGGAGATGATCTGTCCCGGTCTTTTCGCAGCTCCGGATGTGTCGAACCGAACGACCCCGGTTGCGTTCGAGCCCGTCAGTCTGGCGCTGGTTGCGGAGCAAAGGAAGAACAACACGCTCAGAGATAGATAGAGGCGCAGCGGAGGAACGTAGCGAACGCGGCGGCCCGAGAGGAATTCAATCGTCAGGCGGCCGGGATGGCGCAGCAGTGTGACGAGGGTGCGCGCAACCTTGCTGTCCAACCCCAGGTGCTCTGCAACGGCTTCGTGCGCAATGTCGCGCACTGACAGGCGCGTATCGCCCGCGCGCTGGCCGCAGAGAGCGCAGAATGCGTCGGTGAGAAGAGTACCGCAGTTGAGGCAGGTACCGCCCTGCGTCGCTGCTATCGGCGGATCAGACTCCAGCTGTGATGTTGCTTCCAGCGCCGCTGGTGGCGCCATAGGTTCGTTCCACATAGTCGTCGAGAATTTTCAGGAACTCGGGAACGATGTTATCACCTTTGAGCGTCACGGCAAGCTTGCCGTCGACGTAAACGGGAGCCTTGGGGTCTTCGAATGTGCCTGGAAGGGAGATGCCGATATTGGCATGTTTGCTCTCGCCGGGTCCGTTCACTATGCATCCCATCACTGCAACCTTCATCTCGACGACGCCCGGGTACTGCGCGCGCCATGCAGGCATCTGTTCGCGCAGGTAGGTCTGGATGTCTTCCGCCATGTGCTGGAAGAATGTCGACGTCGTGCGGCCGCAACCGGGACATGACGTCACCTGCGGTGTGAACGATCGCAAACCGAGTGACTGAAGGATCTGCTGGGCGACCAGCACTTCCTCGGTTCTGTCGCCGCCCGGCTTCGGGGTGAGCGAGACGCGAATGGTGTCGCCGATCCCTTCGCTCAGCAGAATCGAGAGTCCGGCGGTACTGGCGACGATCCCCTTCATGCCGAGTCCCGCCTCGGTCAGACCGAGATGAAGCGGGTAATCGCAGCGTGCGGAGAGGAGGCGGTAGACGTCGACGAGATCGTTGACGCCGGAGACCTTGGCGGAGATGATGATCCGATCGTGTCCCAGTCCCGTCTCTTCGGCGAGTGTTGCAGAGCGGAGAGCGCTTTCGAGCATCGCTTCGATATAGACGTCGCGCGCGTCGAGCGGATCCGGGCGGTGCGCGTTCTCGTCCATCATGGAAGTGAGGAGGTCCTGATCGAGCGAGCCCCAGTTTACGCCGATGCGGACCGGCTTGGCGTTGTCGATGGCGATGCTGACGATCGTGCGGAAGTGTTCGTCGCGTCTCTTGCCGCCCACGTTTCCAGGATTGATGCGATATTTCGCGAGCGCGCGTGCTGCGTCCGGGTACTTTGCGAGCAGGATGTGGCCGTTGTAATGGAAGTCGCCGACGATGGGGACATCGATTCCAAGATCAGCAAGCCGTTTGACGATTTCCGGCACGGCGGCTGCTGAAGGCTCATTATTGACAGTGACACGTACGAGCTGAGATCCAGCGGCGGCGAGTGCCGCAACCTGGGCGACGGTGCCACCGACGTCAGCGGTATCAGTGTTGGTCATGGACTGCACCACGACCGGATGGTCCGACCCGACGGCGACGTCGCCAACGAGGGTCGTCACCGTTCTTCTGCGCGGTCCGAAGGGCATACTCGAAAAGTAACCGCGGAGAGAAAAGGGATGACGTCGAGCGAACCGATACCGCAAGCAGCGACAACGCCGAAGAAGAAACGCCGGCTGTGGCTCAGGGTTGGCGTACCGGTAGTGCTGGTGCTGATACTTGGCGCGGGGCTCTGGACCTGGGGGACGCTGGGCTTTGTCTATTCCTCCGGTGAGCGAACTGGTTACGTGAAGAACCTGACTCAGCGCGGATGGCTCTGCAAGACGTGGGAGGGCGAGCTTGCGGTGGCGCCCATACCGGGGGCGGCTGCGGTGGCGCCTGGCGACACGACCGGGAAGGGGGCGGCCGTCTTCGATTTCACGATCCGGAACGATTCGGTGGCGAGGGCGCTCCAGCTGGCGGGTGGGAAGAAAGTGACCCTGTCGTACGGGGAGCACAGGGGCGTGCCCACTACCTGTTTTGGCGAGACAGGGTACTTCGTGCAGGCGTTCAGGGTCGTGCAGTAGCCGTTGGCCGCAGGATCGATTTGAAGGAAAACTTGTCTATTGCCTAAAATTCCGGCCGCCAATATTTTGTGGCCCAGCATAGGATCGTCCTATGGATCTGTGCGGGGGATCTGAACTACCCGCAGTATTGTCAGGGTAGGCGTTTCCTGCTTCCGGACAAGTTTCTATTCAGGAGTTAGTTGGAATGCGCACGACCGGAAAGGTGAAGTGGTTCAATGACGCGAAAGGGTTTGGGTTCATCACGCCCGACAACGGTCAGAAGGACTGCTTCGTTCACTACAGCGCCATCTCCGGCAACGGCTTCAAGTCGCTGCAAGAGGGTGAAGCGGTGGAGTTCGACATCGTCCAGGGGCAAAAGGGGCCTGCGGCGGAGAATGTCACCCGGATGAACGGGTAACGCGATCCTGAAGCAATGGCGAAAGAGGGGCGTCTCGAAAGGGACGCCCCTCTTTCGTTGCGGGCGCAGTTCGCACGTGTGTCGGGCACGCGCCCGAAGGCGGATCAGCTTATCTTTTGGGCGGGCGTCCCCGCCGGCGGGTGGGGGCAAGCTCTACGGCGCGGGCGAGGCACTGCAGCACGTCAGCCTGGAACTCGTGCAGGTCGATGGTCATGCGTATGGGCGAATCGCCCAGGCTCATTCCATCCGGGTCGGCCAGCATGGTGGAGGCGACTTGGACGGCCGTGGGCAGGGGGACATTCAGGAGATGGACGAGTTCCCTGGTCAGCGCAATGTGAGTGACGGCTGCGAGTGAGAGGCGGCGGGATACGCCTTGGGACTCGCTCTGGACTCCGGGTATGTGGTTATGGGACAGCAGGTTATCGAGCCACTTGCTGGTGACTCCGATGGCAGTTGCGGCTGTAGCGGTGTTGTAGAGCGGCATAATATCCTAAGGGCAGAGGATATTTAAAATTAACCTAGTATATTAGGATATTATACATGAAGCACTCGGCCGTGGCTATAGCAGCCATAATCGGAATGAGTCTGGCACCTTCGGCGCGGGCCCAAAGTTCGCTTCACCTGGGCCTGGCCGGCGGCGCCGCGATCCCCGTGGGAAAGCTCGACGGCAACTATTCAGCGGGCGCTGCCGGGCTCGCGACTCTTTCGATAGGGCCCCGGGAATCTCCGCTCGGCATGCGGATAGACTATGCGTACGCCGGCTTCAACGGCAAGACTGTCGCGGGCGCGCGCGTTCCGGACATCCACATAAACTCCCTGTCTGCGAATCTCGTAGTGGCGTTCAGGGTTGGCTACGTAAAGCCGTATCTCATAGGCGGCGCCGGCTGGTATCCACTTCGTCTGCCAGGCGCTGCGAAGCGCGAAAATGATTTCGGTGCGAACGGTGGTGCCGGCATTGCCTTCCCGCTTCCCTACACGAGCATTGGCGCATTCATAGAGGCTCGATACCACGATGTAAACCGCTCGGAGACGACACCGTACACCTCGATTCACTACATCCCAGTGACATTTGGAGTGATGTTTTAAACATTTGATACGCGAACATGGCAAATGAGCGAATAAACGCATGTTCTCGCTGTTCCCGCGGAACCCTTGAATCGTCCTAGCATAGAAGTAAAGCGTTACTGTCGCGCCGCGGATTTTCAAAATCCGAGGCGCGTTTGATTAGAACCTCACAGGGGAGTAATTCATGGTAAGTCTTTCAAAGTTTGCAGCGGTTGCAGCGATAGTGATCTCGAGTGCAACTGTTGCAGGTGCGCAGAGTGTAACGAGTGCGACGAAGCCGTTCTCGCTGGGTCTCTCTGGCGGCGCATCGATCCCCACGGGTGATTTGTCGAACAGTGTAAACACCGGCTACAACATCGGCGGCCACGTGGGACTTGGATCGCCGGCGATTCCAATCGGCTTTCGCGGTGATGTGAACTACGACAACTTCGGTGCGAAGGGATCGGGCAACGCCAACGCACACGTGTGGTCGTACACGGCCAACGCGGTCTACGACATTCCGACCATGACTGGAATCCGGCCGTACGTCATCGGCGGCATTGGTGGCTTCAAGCCAGGCGTCAGCACCTCGTCGGGCGGCAGCACCTACTCTGCAAGCAGCGGCACGAAGTTCGGCTTCGACCTCGGTGGCGGTCTGACGATTCCATTGTCCGGCTTCAACGCCTTCGTGGAAGCACGCTACAACCACTTCAACAACGATGGTGGCGGAAGCACCAGCTTCGTTCCGATCACGTTCGGCGTGATGTTCTAGTAGCGCCGTAACGCACGACGAAACAGCCCCTGGTCACTCGGACCGGGGGCTGTTTTCATTTCTGCTGCTGCCAGTCTCCGGTGATGTCTATCCTGTCTTGCTCGGGAAGCGTGTGCGGCGGCGAGTCGTTGCGTTTGCCCCGGTAAAGGATCACCTTGGCACGCTCGAGTGTGATGAGGCCGGCGTCGATCATCAGGTCTATCTCGGGCAGAATCGCTTCGATCTTTTCCTGCGTATCCACGCACTCGATTACGAGCGGAAGATCGAAGGCGAGCAGCTCCATGTGATCGGTTGCCAGCCGGCCGCTTGCGCCGTAGCCCATGACACCACGGAAAACCGTAGCGCCTGCATATCCGCGCGTGCGAAGCAGATTGACGAGTGCTTCGTACAACGGCTTTCCCTCGTATCTGTCGCGCTCGCCGATGTGAATGCGCATCAGCACGCGCTCGCCCTTGAGGCCACGCATCGTCATCGTCAGGCTCTGCCGCGGAATGTGAGAGCAGATTGTGCAAGTGCAAAGCCGCCGAACGTCGCAACGAGCGACAAAACGACGCTCAGCGTGATGTACACTGCCGCGCGACGATACTGGCCACTCTCGACCATGACCGCCGTTTCGTAGGTGAACGTCGAGAAGGTGGTGTAGCCGCCGCAGCATCCGGTGGTAAGAAAGATGCGCGTCTCGGGCGAGATCTGGCTTCCGCCAAGTGCCAGGCGGAGAAGAAAGCCAAGTAGCAGACTCCCCGTGATGTTGACGATGAGCGTACCAACCGGAAAGGCGAGGCCGAAGCGCTGTTGCAGCGCGGTCCCTATCACGTACCGTCCTGCGCCGCCGAGGGCGCTGCCGGCAGCGATGTACCAGATCGTCAACATTCAGGCGGAGCGTCAGGAATCACGCTGAGTAATTTCGCCGTCAAGCCGTGCTTCGGCCAGTAGATTGGATCGATCGCGGCCGACGTCGGCCTGCGCGCTGACGACGTCTCCAGATGGCCCGAACGTCACGGTGCAGTCGTGCTTCATCGGATCGCCATCGACCTTGCGCTTGTCGTCGCGGGAGGACCGGCCGACATAGTTGATCTGCAGATCGTAGTGACGGCTCCAGAAGAACGGAGTGAGTGTGAACGCCTCATTCGCGCCCAGCATGTTGCGTGCGGCGGTCTGTCCCTGGCGTTGCGCAACTACCCAGTGCTCGACACGAATCTGGCCAGAGCGCGGATCCGGCCAGGATGCGATATCACCAGCGGCAAAAATTCCAGGAGCGGACGTTTCGAGTGTCGCGCTGACCACGACGCCGTTATCGACCTTGATGCCGGCATCCTGCGCGATTGCAACGTCGGGACGAACTCCCACGCCGACGACAACGAAGTCTGCCGGCAGCGATGTGCCATCAGCGAGGTGAACCGCATCCGACGTAATGGATCCGACGTTCGCACCCAGTTTGAAAGTCACACCCTTGCTCTCGTGGAGGTCCTTCACCATTCTGCCAAGCTCGGGGCCGAGGATCCGCTCCAGCGGCAGGGATTCCGGCGCGACTACGGTGACTTCGATATTACGCGTGCGAAGTGATGCAGCGACTTCGAGACCAATGAAGCTTGCACCGATAACGACAGCGCGCTTGCCGGTTTGTGCAGCTGCAATGATGGCCTTGCTGTCGTCGAGCGTGCGCAGATAGTGCACCGTGGGCAGGTCGGCCCCCGGCACGGGAAGACGTACTGGTGAGCTGCCCGTCGCCAGCAGCAGTGCGCTGAACTTCGTGCTCGCGCCGTCGTCCGTGAGGACGGTGTGCGCCCTGGTGTCGATGCGACTGACGCGGCGGCCGCGAATCAGCTCGATATCGTGTGACGTGTAGAAATCATCGGGTCTGAGATTGACCCATTCCTCTTCTGCCGTGCCCGCGAGATAATCCTTGGAAAGATTGGGGCGATCTACCGGTGGCGTCTGCAGCTGGTCGAAGAGCTTGATCGAATTGGTGTAGCCGCATCTACGCAGCATTTCCGCCGCGGCGACACCGGCGGCGCCGGCGCCGATGATGACGATCGATGTCGGAGGACTGGAAAGCTTGCGCAGGTACGCCGATGGCGGCTCGATGGCGTCGCGCACGAACACGTTGCCGGCATTTTCCTCGACGCGGTAACATGTGACGCGATCGAGTGCGGGCGCACGCAACGGCTCGCCCGTCTTGAGGCTGAAGCACGCGTGATGCCACGGACAACGAACGGTGTCATCGACGATGATCCCTTCGGCGAGTGGTCCGCCGTAGTGAGTACAGGTTGCACCAATTGCGTACAGCGACCCGCCGGCGCGCGCAACGAGAACAGGATCGTTACCTACATGACCAAGCAGCATGGCGCCGTCCGCGACCGATGATGCTGGAATTCCCGCGGATAGATCGGGACCTGCGGGTGTTTCGTCGGGCGTGCCGGACATCGTACCGCCTCAGTTCAGGGAATGAGCTGCAACCTGCGGACAGCCGCGCCTAGTGCCGAGTGCGCGGCGGCGATCTGATCATCTACTGCATCGGGGCCTGTTCCGCCAGGGACGTTGCGGCGAGCGACCGACGCATCGGGTGAGAGCCAGTCGAATACGTCGTGATCGAACGACGGATGTGCGGTCGCAAATGTCGTGAACGGCATCTTGTCCAGCTCGACACCGTTTGTTTCGCTGGTGCGAATGAGAGTACCCACGACGCCGTGCGCTTCGCGGAAACTGGTGCCCTTGGCTACGAGATAGTCGGCCAGGTCCGTTGCCATCATGCTGGATGAGAGGGCGGCGCGCATGCGCGGCGTGTTGAAGCGGAGCTCGCCGAGTGTACCGGCGACGGCGGGGAGCACGAGCAGCATCGTATCTACCGAGTCGAACATGGGGCGCTTGTCGTCCTGCAGGTCCTTGTTGTAGCCACTCGGCAGGCTCTTTATCGTTGCTACGATGGACGTGAGGTTGCCGAGCATTCTTCCGGCGGAGCCGCGTGCGATCTCGAGCGCATCAGGATTGCGCTTCTGCGGCATCATGCTCGATCCGGTGCTGAACGTGTCGCCGAAGGTTACGAATCCGAATTCACTGGAACCGTACAGGATCAGGTCTTCGCTGAGACGGGACAGGTGGACGCCGAGCATAGTCATGGCGTACAGCATGTCGGCAACGAAGTCACGATCGCCGGTAGCGTCAATCGAATTCCGGGAGATGCTTGCGAAGCCAAGCTCCTTGCGAATCTGGTCGCGCGGTACGGGGAACGCGCATCCGGCGATTGCACCGGAGCCGAGTGGGAGGGTGGCTGCGGAGGCTGCGGCATTTGCCACGCGAATGCGGTCGCGTTCGAGCTGCCAGAAGTGGCTGAGCATCCAGTGTGCGGCGGAGACCGGCTGGGCGCGCTGCATGTGTGTGTACGCGGGGATCAGCGTCGTGCGTAACTGGTCTGCGTGCTCGAGCATTACGCGCTGGAGAGTCTGAATGGCCGTGTCGACTCTGGTTGATGCGTCCATCGTCCACATGCGTGTGGCGGTTGCTACCTGATCGTTGCGCGAGCGGCCGGTGTGCAGGCGTGATGCGGGTTCTCCGACCTCGATGTGGAGCATGCGATCGATCATCGTGTGAACATCTTCGTCGGAGTCTTCTGGTTGCGCGCCTCTGGCGAGCTTTTCCGCGACGACGTCGAGGCCGCCGCGGATCTGATCGCGCTCTTCTTCTGTGAGGACACCAGCTTCAGCGAGCGCGGAAGCCCAGGCCTGGGACAGTCGGATGTCGAACGGCCAGAGTCGGAAGTCGGTGGCGATCGAGCGATTGAGTGCGTCGAGTGCGTGCGCGGTGGGCGCGGCGAAGCGGCCACCCCAGAGTTTGTGGGAGTCGGCGGTCATTTACGTAAGGTATCGCGTGGATCTTGTAGGGGCGGGCACGGGGGCCGCCGCGACCACGCGAACGACGGTGGTGATGTGACTGACGTGACGGGGGGCGGGCACGGGGGCCCGCCCCTACGGGGGCCACGTATTACGCGGCTTGCTGATCTCCGCTTGCGGTCTCGGCGGCACGTTCCTGGTCGCGTAGGGCACGGACGCGCGCGGAGAGGCCGAACAGGCGAATGAAGCCGGCGGCATCGCTCTGCTGATAGACGTCGTCCTCACCGAAAGTCACGAAGCGCTCGTCGTACAGCGCGTAGGCGCTTTCGCGGCCGGCGACGATCGCGTTGCCCTTGTAGAGGCGGAGCGTGACCGAACCGGTTACGGTTTCCTGCGTGACATTGACGAACGCGTCGTAGGACTCGCGCTCGACAGTCCACCAGCGTCCTTCGTACACCAGATCGGCGTAGCGCGGGGCGATGAGGTCCTTGGCTGCGAGTGTGCGACGATCGAGCGTGAGCTGTTCGAGCTCACTGTGCGCGGTATACAGCAACGTGCCGCCCGGCGTCTCGTAGATGCCGCGCGACTTCATGCCAACCAGCCGATCCTCGACCAGATCGATGCGGCCGACGCCATTGCGTCCGCCGATCTCGTTGAGCGTGGCGAGCAAGGTTACCGGCGACATTACGTGTCCGTTGACCGCGACCGGCGTTCCGCGGTCGAAGGTAATCGTCACTTCCTCGGAGACATCTGGTGCGGACTCGGGCGACTGCGACAGCATGAAGAGATCGTCCGGCGGTGACTGGGCCGGATCTTCGAGGCAGCCGCCTTCGTGCGAGATGTGCCAGATGTTGCGGTCGCGCGAGTAGATCTTCTCCTTTGTCGCTGCTACCGGGACGTTGTGCTTGGCAGCGTAGGCGATGGCATCCTCGCGACTCCGGATGTCCCATTCGCGCCATGGGGCGATGACGGGCAGATCCGGTGCGAAGGCCGCGTAGGTGAGCTCGAAGCGGACCTGATCGTTGCCCTTGCCGGTGCAGCCGTGGGCGAGCGCGTCGGCGCCGACGGCGCGTGCGACCTCGACCTGGCGGCGTGCGATGAGCGGCCGGCCCATGGATGTGCCAAGCAGATACTTGCGGCCGTAGATGGCACCGGCGCGCAGGGTGGGGAAGATGAAATCGCGGACGTATTCGTCGCGCAGGTCCTCGACGTAGCACTCGTCCGCGCCGGAGGCGATGGCCTTGGCCTTGACGCCCGACAGCTCGTCGCCCTGGCCGATGTCAGCGGCTACACAGACTACCTTGACGCCCGGAAATCGCTCCTTGAGCCAGGGGACGATGATCGAGGTATCGAGTCCTCCGGAGTAAGCGAGGGCGATCTTTTTGGGTGAGAAGGACATGGCGGTACTCTGTCAAGGTAGGAATGAAATTTTATGCGATTAACATGTATAAATAGTCGGACTGAAGGAGAATTGCAACTATCTGGCCCGGTCTGGCCAGGGAGAGCTATCTTCTCGCAATGGCCAACAAGCGCGAGCGGCAGAACGCCATCCTGGAGACCATAGAGAATCATCCGGTGGTGAGCCAGGAAGATCTCAGAAAACTGCTTCTGAGGCGGGACTGGGACGTTACGCAGGCCACGCTCTCGCGGGACCTGCGCGAGCTCCGGATAGCCCGGGTCCCGACGGCGGAGGGCGCGCGCTACGCGGTGACCGATGGCAACATCGAGGAGGCGCGGGTAGCGCTGGATACGTTGCTGCCGCAGCTGTTCATGCGGATCGACGGGGTGAGCGAGATGGCGGTGCTGCGCACGGTTCCGGGTGGCGCGCAACCGATTGCGAGCGCGCTGGACGGCGAGGGGTGGCCGGACATACTCGGCACAGTTGGCGGCGACGACACGATCCTGATCATCTGCAGGTCGGTGCAGGCGCGCGAGCGGACCGTACGGAAGATCAAGGGACTGGCGGGAGAGCCGGGGTAGAAAAGAGATTCGTCGACCTGCGAAAGCGGGGCCCATCCGCCTGTCGTCATTCCCGCGAAAGCGGGAATCCATCTGCTGCCGACCCGCTTCGTGCTATGATCGCACTCGGAGATCGATAACATGGATTCCCGCTTTCGCGGGAATGACAAGACTGCCAGGTCGACTCAGTGCTTGAGTGTGATGACGATAACGCCGTTCTTTGCAAGCGGATCGGAGTACTGCTCCGCTGCCGCTGTTCCCTTGAGGACCTCGACCGTTGCGATCTTGCTCGGATCGATCGCTTTCATCGCGGAGAGATCCGATGCGACACCGTCGATCATGACAAGGCCGGTGAACGGCTGCTTTCGTGCAACCGTCGCGTCGGGGGCATAGGTACGTTGGGTGGAATCCAGTACGGTAATCCACATCTCGTTTCCGCTTGCGGGCTTGCTCGGCTTCATCACCCGGATCGAGGAGATGTATCTCGCATTGATCGAGTGGGCGCTGTCCGCGGAGACTTTAACATTGTCGACGTAGAACGTTACCGGCTGATCGCTGATGATGGACGCCTTGCGTGCGTTTGTTTCCGCCGATGCAGCATCGAGCCCGCTGATGTCTGCTGCAGTCGGAACGTGCGATTCGCACGCGGCGATGGCAATCGTCGATACGATCGCGAGATATGACAGCGTACGCAAATAGCGCATGACGGGCCGCGCTGCAAGAGAAGGATCCTTGTGTGGTATCATGGCGTTCAATCTCCGTTCGAGGTGTGAAGACGGCTCGAGGAGCGACGTTGCTCCGAGCCACAACTGCGCGGGTGCGCCGAGTCGCACTCTCGCCTGATTCAACAACAACTCCGCGTATGTTCGGAGCGAGGCGCCGCGCCGTACCACGCGCGCGTCGCAGTCCAGCTCGATCGCGAGACGAGTGCGGGCGAGACAGTACCATGCGCCAGGATGCCACGGGATCAGCGCGACAAGTGTCCACATGGCTGCAAGCAGCAATGGATCACGTGCTCGCTGATGCTCCGTCTCGTGCATTACCACGAGATTGCTGTCATCGGTACCGTACTCGAGCATCCAGTGTGGTACGACAACTTCCGGGCGAAAGAGACCGATGACAGCGGGACCCGCCTGCGGTGCTACGCGTACTGTCCGGCCCGCGAACTCGGTCAGCTTCCAACGCCGCGCGATGTACCATACGCGAGCGTAGACGATACAGACGAAGATCAACATGACGGCGGTTGCAACGCACCATAGCGTCGTGAGCACGCGACTCTGTGCCGGTCCAGCAGCATGCGCTGCGTATGCTGCGGCAGAGCGCGGGAAGGAGATCACGTCGCTCGCGACGCGTGCAAGGTTGGCCATGGCGCCGGCTTCTGCGTGGTGGATCGGTGTCGCTTGAGTTGTGGGTGCAATCACCAGCTGCGCGGGCGACGGCGTCATCTGCTGCACCGCAGTCCGTCCACCGATGAGCAGAATGGCGATCGCGGTGGCTACCCACGCACCGCGTACCGGCCACTTCCAGAGTCGAAGGATCTTCTCCGTCAACATGGCAGCGCCGATGAGCGGCAGCGTCACGATCAGTATGTAGACTACGTATGCGGCGGTCACGGCTCGCGCTCCAGTCTCTCCGTAATGAGACGCTGCATACGCTCGAGCTCGGCGTTACTGATGCGCCGATCGGAGACGAGCTGCGCGAACATGCGCTCGGCGGAGCCTTCGAATATCGATTCCCTGATTCTCGCCAGCGCGCTCTTTCCAGCGCGTCGTGCGTCTATCGTAGGGAAGTATCTGTGCGCGCGACCTTCCGGCTCATGTCGCACGCAGTTCTTCTCCTCCAGCGTCCGCAGTGCGGAGAGCACCGAGTTGTACGCGAGAGAGTCCTTGAGCTCGGCGCGGACTTCCGCCACGTTCGCGGATCCAAGGCGCCAGAGGATGCTCATTACTTCCAGTTCACGGGGCGGAAAGTACATGACCAGTCGGGGAAAGGGTGAACTCCTGACTTTTCAGGAGATTACGCCCTTTCCCCGAGATTGTCAACTGGTTTTTCAGGAGTTGGCCAATTCCGCCCGTTCCAAGGGGACGGGGGTGGCCGCTCCGGGCCCGTCAGGGATCGTTGTCGTCCTTGTCGGCCGTCTCGCCCTGCTGCAGCGAATTGCGGTAGGGAGTGAGGTCTGCCGGGATCGCGACGGCCGGAATTCCAGCCGTCTTGAGCTTCGCGTTCAGCGAATTGAGCTCCGATCCCCTGACTCTATTCCAGTCGACGATTGCGGCGTCGAGCTGCTGCTGCAATGCAGAGACGGCAGCTGTCGCCTGCGTCGTTGGGCGTGCATCGACGCCATCTATGGTTTCGAGCAAGCCGCCAAGCGTACTGTTGAGGCGCGTGATGCGGAGGGCTTCGACATGTGCGTGCAGTGTATCGATTGCTGCACGCACGCTCGCCGATGCGCCGGGATTGTGCGTTTTGGTTTCCTGTAGCTGATTCAACAACGCGCGGCCTTGGACCACTGCATCGAAGTCACGCTCGATCATCGATGCGATGTGCGTAGCCAGTGCGAATTGCTGCTGCAGGTCTGCGGCCGGAGTGTGCACACGCGGATCCATCTTCACCACGAGTGGCTGTGTGTAGCTCTTTCCGTCGACGGTGAGGCGAACGGTATAGGTGCCAGGAAGCGCGGTCGGCCCAAGTGGCAGTCGCGGCGTATCCATGTAGATCGCCGAGATGGGATACTGGTGCATGAGCACACTCGGATCGGAATAGTGCATGTTCCATATCCAGCGGTGCATTCCGGGCGCGGCGGAGAGGATGCGCGGACGGCGGATCCAGTATGCCGGTACGTTCAGCGCATCGATCTGCTTCTCGGTGACGTCTGGGCGATCGTTACTGGCGTAGCGACGCACGAGATTGCCACTCGCGTCGAGAATTTCCAGCGTAACCGGACTCGTCGGCGTGGCGCCGAGGTAGTAATCGATGATCGCGCCATCGGGTGGGTTCTGGCCAACGGGCTCCTCGGGCGGCAGTGGCGTGTCGGTGTACGTGTCGCGATGAACGCGGAACGCAGCCGCCGGGGCGAATAGATGAGCGGATTCGCGTGAGGTCTGCGCCGAAAGCTGGCGGAGCGGGGTTACGTCGTCGAGGATCCAGAACGAGCGGCCGTGGGTTGCGACGACGAGATCGCTGTCCTTGACGACGAGGTCGCGGATCGACGTCGCGGGAAGATTCTGGCGCAGCGACTGCCAGTGGTCGCCGTCGTCGAACGACACATAGACGGTGGTTTCGGTTCCTGCGTAGAGCAGACCCTTTCGAACGGGATCCTCGCGCACCGTGTTGACGGGAGCATCGTCGGGGAGTCCGGTGTCGATCTCCTTCCACGTCTTTCCGCCGTCGTGAGTGCGGTAGATGTGAGGATGCAGATCATCGAGCCGGAAACGATTCACTGCAGCGTACACCGTCTGGTCATCGAAGTGCGACGCATCGAGCTGAGCGATCTTGCTCCATGGCGTGATGCCGGACGGTGTCACGTTGCTCCACGTCTTTCCGGCGTCGCGTGTTACGTGAATCAGGCCGTCGTCGGTGCCGACCCAGATGACGTTAGCGTCGCGGTACGACGGAGCGATACTGTAGATGACACCGCGATGATGGCCGTGCGCAGGATCCGCACTGACGAATGAGCCGAGTGTTGCGGGGATGCCGGGATCTTCACGCGTGAGATCGGGGCTTATGACGTCCCAGCTCTGACCGCCGTTGCGCGTTCTGAATAGAACGTTGCTACCGAGAAAAAGTGTGTGTGGATCGGCGTAGGAAAAGATGAGCGGAGCAGTGCGGTTGAAGCGATACTTGCCGTCCCTTATTGCTTCGGGGGCGACATTCTGGTTCTGGCCAGTAACGCGGTCGTAGCGCGTCGCCTTTCCACCGAACACGATGTTGGAGTCGAGCGGATCCGGCGCTACATAGCCGTATTCTTCGGTGCCGACCGGATGAAATTCACGGAACGTAATTGCGCCGTCGTTGCCGCGGCTCGCGACTGCGGCGGAGCCGCTCTCCTGTTGACCGCCGTAAACCTGATACGGAAAGCGATTGTCGGTGGCGACGTGGTAGAACGCAGCAGTGGGCTGGTTGTACCATGAGCTCCAGGTCTTTCCACCGTTGACGCTGATTGTCGCACCCTGATCGACGGCGAGGAGCAGGATCTCCGGATGCAGCGGGTTGATCCAGATTGCGTGGTAATCATCGCCGCCTGGCGCGCCCTTGATCGCGGTGAAGGTTGCGCCGCCGTCCATCGAGCGATATGTCGAGGTGTTGCAGACGTAGATCTCGTCGGCGTTGCGCGGGTCGGCGCGGACCCAGGCGAAGTCGGATCCGCGACCCCAGATGCGCTGCTCGTTGTTTACGCGGGTCCAGCTCTCGCCAGCGTCGTCGGATCGGAACAGGCCGCCGGCGTCGCGTTTCGCTTCGACGAGTGCGTACATGCGATTGTGGTTGCCTGGCGCAACGGTGAAGCCGATGCGTCCGAGGCCCTGCGCGTCGGTTGGAAGCCCGTGTGTCAATTGATGCCAGCTGGTGCCGCCATCTACAGACTTGAACAATCCGCTGCCGGTACCGTTGTACGAATCACTCGATGTCCATGGTGGGCGTCGCGATGCCCACATGCTGGCGTAGACGATCTGCGGATTGGTGGGATCGAATGCGAGGTCGACGCCGCCGGTGTTCTCGTCCTTGTAGAGAACCCTGGTCCAGTTCTCTCCGCCGTCGGTCGAGCGAAAGATTCCGCGCTCGGTATTGGGGCCGTACGGGTGGCCGAGCACTGCGGCGAATACGCGGTTGGGATTGGATGGATCAACAATTATTGATGCGATTTGTTGACCGTCGCGGAGGCCGAGGTGGCGCCAGGTTTTTCCGGCATCTGTGGATTTGTAGATGCCGTTGCCGGTGGAGAGATCGGGGCGGCGAAGACCTTCGCCGGAACCGACGTAGATGATGTTCGGATCCGACGGCGCGAGTGCAATGGTTCCGATGGAACCAGTCGATTCGGAGTCGAAGATCGGATTCCAGGTGCGACCGGCATCGGTGGTTTTCCAGACGCCGCCGTTATTGACGCCGACGTAGAAAGTGTTGGGCTGATCGGGGATTCCGGCCGCTCCGACGGTTCGGCCGCCGCGAAAGGGGCCTATGAGCCGATAGCGCAGGCTGGAGTACATCGCCGGATCGATGGTCTGGGATTGCGCGGCGAGTGGGAGAGCGGTGATCGCTGCAGAAGCGACGAGGGAAGCCAGGATTGAAAGACGCACGGTATGCCTGATTGGAAGCCGGGAAGTTTATCCGATCGCGATTGCATTATAAGTGAAAGGCACGGATGCATCCGTGCCCCACAGTCGCGTCCGTTGGTGCTGGTGGGTGGACGTCGTCACGATCGAGATCGATAACATGGATTCCCGCATTCGCGGGAATGACGACAAAAAAGGTGGGAATGACGACGAACACGTGGATGGCGAACAACGCGGGGACGGCGAACAACGCGGGAATGACGACTTCGGGCACTCGCCTCTACTGTTCGTACTGGGCCACCGTGAATGCTATCAGGACCGGGACGTGAATGGCGTAGATGATGATCGAGAGGGTGAGCACGACGAGTGGTCCGCCGCTCATTCCGTCGCGCAGGAA